>NZ_JBEXXK010000011.1:0-223520 GCF_040630405.1 Streptomyces sp. NPDC005811 | reverse complement strand
AGGCCGATCACCCGCGGCAGGACATGGGGCAGGTTGTACTCGCCGGCCAGGCCGCGCCGGGTGAAGGCGGTGGTGAAACGGGCCCCGCGGGCGGCGAAGCGGACGTCGCAGATCAGTGCCTGGACCAGTCCGATGCCCGCGCAGGCGCCGTTGACGGCGGCGATCAGCGGCTTGGGCAGGGTGCGCCTGCTGTACATGGGGACACGGGCCTGGAGGTTGAGGGACTGGCCCGGCTGGGCGTTCTGTTCCAGGCGTTGTACGTCCATGCCGGGGCAGAAGGCCTTGCCCGCGCCGGTGACGATCACGACCCGGACGACCGGGTCGTGCGCGGCCTCGTCGAGGAGCGCGAAGAAGCGGCGCTCCATGGGGATGCTCCAGGCGTTCCTGCGCTCGGGCCGGTTGAGCGTGACGGTGGCGACACCGTCCTCGTCGACCTCGTACAGCACCAGGTCGTCCTGGGCGGGCTCCTCGGTCATGCGGTCACTCCTCCGTCAGGGAGTCGATGCGGTCGATGGAGTCGATGGGGTCGATCGGGTCGCCGACGCCGGGCCGCTCCCCGGAGATGGTCACCACCACCTGGCCCCGCGCGCACAGGCGCCCGTCGGTCAGCACGTCGACGTCCGCGAAGTGCAGCCTGCGGCCGCGCCGCACGCAGCGGGCGTGGGCGACGGCTTCCTGGCCGCGGGCGGGGGCGAGGTACTGCACGGACATCGAGACGGTGCTGAGCCGGCTCCCGTGGGTGAAGTCGTGTCCGGCGATGACGGCTCCGGCACCGGCGGTGTCGATGAGCGCCGAGACGACCCCGCCGTGGAAGACGTCCTCGTGCGCGGAGAGGGACTCGGCGTAGGGCAGCACGATCTCCACGGCCTCCGCGTCCCAGCGGGTCACGCGGATGCGGCAGTACCGGTTGAAGGCGACCCCGCGCTCCCAGCGGGCCCTGAACCACACCCGGCGTTCGCGCTGTTCCTGTTCGGTGAGGGTCCTCGCCGCGACGGTCATCAGCCCGCCCTCCGGTCTCGGCCGGTCGGCCGATCCATATAGTTACATGATTTGAATAGTTGAGCAATCAAGCGGGGTATCGCGCCAGCCGCCAGATGTATTATTTATATAACTCATTGAGTGTCTGTGAACAGAGGGAGATCTCGATGCCGTCGACCGCCCTGGCCGGGATCCGCGTCCTGGACCTGTCCCGCATCCTCGCCGCTCCCCTGGCCACCCAGTTGCTGGCCGACCTGGGCGCGGAGGTGATCAAGGTCGAACGGCCCGGTACGGGCGACGACTCCCGCACGTACGGACCGCCGTTCGCCCCCGGCACGGACACCGCCGCCTTCTATCTCTCCTGCAACCGCAACAAGCGGTCGGTCACGGTCAACCACGCCACCGCCGAGGGGCAGGAGGTGATCCGCGCCCTCGCCGCCCGGTCGGACGTGCTGGTCGAGAACTTCCGCACGGGCACGCTGGCGAAGTACGGCCTCGACCAGGAGAGCCTGCGGGAGCTGAACCCCCGGCTCGTCTACCTCTCGGTGACGGGCTTCGGCCAGACCGGTCCGTACGCCGAACGCCCGGGCTACGACGGCATCTTCCAGGCCATGTCCGGGATGATGAGCGTCTCCGGGCACCCCGAGGAGCCGATGAAGGTCGGCGTCAGCATGGTCGACATCCTCACGGGCCTGTACGCCGCGACGGCCGTGCTGGCGGCCCTGCGCCACCGGGACGCCACCGGTCAGGGCCAGTTCATCGACCTCTCCCTGCTGGACTGCGGACTGGCCTCGCTCTCCCACTTCGCGATGAACTACCTGGTCTCCGGTGAGGTACCTGCCCGGCGCGGCAACGGCGGGTACGGCGGCATCCCGTCCCAGGCGTTCCAGTGCGCCGACGAGCCGCTCTTCCTGGTGGCCGGCAACGACAAGCAGTTCGCCGCGTTCTGCGCGGCCGCCGACCGCACCGACCTGCTCCAGGACCCCCGGTTCACCACCACGTCCGCGCGCATCGCCCATCGCGAGGAGATCCTGCCGGTGCTGGAGGCGGTCATGCGCACCCGGACCAGGGACGAGTGGCTGGCCGTGCTCGACGAACACGACGTCCCCGCGGGCCCGTTCAACGAGATGCCCGAGGTCTTCGCCGATCCGCAGATACGGCACCGGGGGATGCTGGTCGAGGTCGAGGACGCGGTGTCGGGGCGGCTGCCGCTGCTCGCCAATCCGATCCGGTTCGGGGCGACGCCGGTCGAGGGGTACACCCCGCCGCCGGCTCTCGGCGAGCACACCACCGAAGTGCTGTCGGACATAGTCGGGTTGACGGAAGATCAGATCCGCGGGCTGCGCGGTCGAGGCGTCATCTGACGCGAGGCCCCTACCCGATCAGCGTCCTGCCGCCCTCCAGCATCAGCGTCGCACCGGTCAGATAGGCCATGTCGTCGCTGACCAGCGCGGCCACCGCCCGCCCGATGTCGGTCTCCGGGTCGCCCATCCGGCCCAGCGGGATGCCGGCCACCACCTGCTCGGCCTTCTCCGGATGAGCGGCGAAGTACTCCTCCGCCGCCGGGCTCAGCGCGGCCGGGCAGACGACGTTCACCCGGATCCCGTACGGTCCCCACTCCCGCGCGGCGACACGGGTCAGCCCACGGATCGCCTCCTTGGCCATCGCGTAGGACGCGAACCCCGTCTCGCCCAGCACCGCGGCCGACGAACCGAGGTTGACGACGCTGCCACGGCTCGCCTTCAGGTGCGGCAGAGCCGCCCGCATCGCGTGGAAGGCTGCCAACGGGCCGCTGCGATAAGCGAGTTCGACGTCGTCGTACGACGTCTGTTCCAGACGGCGCTGCACGGAGCTCTGCGCGTTGTTGACGAGCACGTCGAGGCCGCCGAACTCCCGGACCGTCTCCGCCACCATGCGCTCGACGTCGGCCCGTTCCCCCACGTCCCCTACTACGGTATGCACCCGCCCGCCGCGCTCGGCGATCACCCGCGCGGTGTCCTTGAGTCTGCCCTCGGTCCGACCCGTGATCACCACGGCCGCCCCCTCGGCCGCCAACGCAAGCGCGATGCCCCGGCCCACGCCCTGCCCGCCCCCGGTGACCAGGGCGGCCTTCCCCGCCAACCGCCGCATCACGACTCCTTCCAGAAGGGTCCCCAGGAGGGGAAGGCGTCCGGCAGCGCCGGTTCCCCGGCGCCCTCCCAGCCCGCGAATCCCGCCTGCTGGGGGCGCTCGGTCACGTCGGCCGCGTACCAGTGCTGTTCGCGGCGCCGGGAGAAGTACCACTCGCCGTCCACGCGCGCGTAGTCGTCGAGGTAGCGGATGGCCATGACGATCCACCGCTCCCCCACCTCGTGCTCGGCACGGCAGTAGACGGAGCCGGTGGCCGTGTCGCGGCCGGTGAACTCGATCCGGTGGCCGCAGATCTGGTGGACGGACCGGCGAAAGCCCCGGACGAGGGGCTCGATGTACGCCCGCAGCGCCTCGCGCCCTTGACCGTGGCGGCGGCCCATGTCCACGTCGGGCCGGAAGCAGCCAGTCCAGGCGTCGAGGTCACGGGCGTCCACGGCGAGCGCGTACCGCACGGGCAGCTGCTGGACGGCGAGGTGCGACTCGACGCGGTCGAGGCGGTCGTCGAGCGGCGTCATGGTCGCGGCTCCTTCGGCAGGCCCAGGATCTGCTCGCCGATGATGTTGCGCTGGATCTCGCTGGACCCGCCGTAGATCGTCTCCGCCAGGGACAGCAGGAAGGAACGCTGCCGGGTGTCCAGGCCGTAGTCCGCGCCGACGATCTGGCCGGCGGGGCCCGCCAACTCCTGTGCCAGGTGGCCGAGTCGCTGGTGGCGGGTCGAGGCGTACAGCTTGGCCGTGGTGGCCTGGGCGCCCGGGGTGCGGCCCGCGGTGAGTTCGGCGAGGGTGCGCAGGTTGGTGGTGCGCATGACGCGCACGGAGATCCAGGCGTCGACGATGCGGCGGCGCAGCATCGGGTCGTCGAGCGCGCCGCGTTCCCGGGCCAGCTCGATCAGCGACTCGGCCTCCCGCTCGAAGGTGAGCTGCTGGGGCAGGAGCGTGGTGCCGCGTTCGATACCGAGCGTGGCCATCGCGGTGCGCCAGCCCTGGCCGACCTCGCCGACGACCAGGTCGGCAGCGGTGCGCGCGTCGGAGAGGAACACCTCGGCGAACTCGTCCTGGCCGGCGAGATTGCGGATGGGACGGATCTCCACACCGGGCTGGTCGGTGGGCAGGAGCAGCATGGTCAGCCCCTTGTGCCGGACGGAGTCCGGATCGGTGCGGGCGAGGACGTAGAGCCAGTCGGCGTGCACGCCGAAGGACGTCCACACCTTCTGGCCGCTCACCACCCACCCCTCGCCGTCGCGCTCGGCGCGGGTGCGCACCGAGGCGAGGTCTGAGCCGGCGCCGGGTTCGCTGAAGCCCTGGCCCCACAGTTCCTCGACGGCGAGGATCGGCGGCAGGAACCGTTCCTTCTGCTCGTCGGCGCCCACCTTGAGCAGCATGGGGCCGAGCAGGTCGAGGGCGTTGCCGGTGGCCCGGTAGGGGGCGTTCGCGCGGGCGTACTCGTACTCGAAGACGATCTCCTCGAGGAGTCCGAGCCCTCTGCCGCCGTACTCCCGCGGCCAGCCCACGCCCAGCCAACCCCCGGCGGACAGCTCGCGGTCCCAGGCCAGACGGACCTCCCAGGCCGCGCCGTCGGTCGGGCCGCCGACCCCCCGATGCTCGGCGAACTCCCCCACCAGATGGTCCGCCAGCCAGTCCCGCAGTTCCTCGCGGAAGTCGCGCACCGCGGGTCCGAAGTCCAGCTCCATGTCTGCCCTTCCCTGCTCTCAGAGATCTCAGATGCCGAGCCGGGCGGCCAGCAGCTCCCGGTGGTACGACGGTGTGCCGAGCAGCACCTCGGAGCTCTTGGCGCGCTTGAAGTACAGGTGCGCGGGGTGCTCCCAGGTGAAGCCGATGCCGCCGTGGACCTGGATGCTGTCGCCGGCCACCTTGGTGAACGCCTCCGAGCAGAAGGCCTGCGCCAGGGCGGCGGCGACGGCGGTCTCCGCGTCGTCCCCGGCGTCCAGCGCCCACAGCCCGGCGTACGCGGCCGAGCGGGCGGATTCGATCTCCACCAGCATGTCGGCGCACTTGTGCTTGATCCCCTGGAAGGAGCCGATGGGCCGCCCGTACTGCACCCGGATCCGCGCGTAGTCCACGGCGGCGTCGAGCGCGGCGGCCGCTCCCCCGACCTGTTCGGCGGCGAGCAGGACCGAGGCCGTGGCGAGGGTGCGTTCGAGAACCGGCCAGGCCGTGCCCTCGGGACCGATCAGGCGGGCCGGGGTGTCGGCGAACTCCAGGCGGGCCTGTTTGCGCGTCTGGTCGAGGGTGGGGAGAAGGGTGCGGGTGAGGCCGGCCGCGTCGGCCCCGACCGCGAAGAGGCTGATGCCCCCGGGGGTGCGGGCGGCGACCAGGAGCAGGTCGGCGAGGAGGCCGTCGGGGACGTAGGTCTTGCCGCCGGTCAGCCGCCAGCCGCCGGGGGTGCCGTGGGCGGTGAGCCGGAGGCCGGTCCCGTCCCAGCGGCCGGTGTCCTCGGTGAGCGCCAGGGTGGCGATCGTCGCGCCGGAGGCGATGCCCGGCAGCAGGTCGGCCCGTGCCTGGTCGTCCGCGCAGCGCAGCAGGGTCTCGGCGGCCAGGGCGACGGTGGCGAAGTACGGCTCGCCCAGCAGCGCGCGGCCCGCCTCCTCGAAGACGACGCCGAGTTCGACGTAGCCGAAGCCCGAGCCGCCGTACTCCTCCGGTACGGCGAGCCCCTGCAGGCCCAGCTCGCCGGCCATCCGCCGCCAGACGACGTCGTCGTGGCCGCGCGGGTCGGCGGCCAGCCGACGCACGGCCGCCTCGTCGGAGTACTTGGCCAGGAAGGACCGTACGACCGTGCGCAGTTCGTCCTGTTCCTGGCTGAAGGTGAGATCCATGCCGGGCTTCCCGTCCTCGCTGCGACGCGGCTGCCGATCGCTTGCCGCTCTCCGCTCGATACAGTTAGATAATTATAGTATCCGCACTGATTACGCCAGGAGCGCGACGTGACCGATCCCTATGCCCCGTTCACGAGCCTGACCTTCGAGCGGCCCACGCCCGGTGTGCTGCGCGTCGTGCTCGACGCCCCGCACCTCAACGCGGTGGACCCGCGGATGCACGGCGAACTCGCCGACATCTGGCCGGTGATCGACCGGGACGAGCGGACCCGGGCGGTGCTGGTCCAGGGGGCGGGCCGGGCGTTCTCCGCGGGTGGCACCTTCGACTCCATCCAGGCCCTGACCGAGGACCACGCGGTGCGCGCCCGGGTGATGCGCGAGGCGCGGGACATGGTGTACGGGGTGATCAACTGCTCCAAGCCGGTGGTCTCCGCGATCCACGGGCCGGCCGTGGGGGCGGGGCTGGTCATCGGCATGCTGGCGGACGTCTCGATCGCGGCCCGCACGGCGAAGATCGTCGACGGACACACCCGCCTCGGGGTCGCGGCCGGGGATCACGCCGCCATCTGCTGGCCCCTGCTGTGCGGCATGGCCAAGGCCAAGTACTACCTCCTGACCTGCGAGGCCCTCACGGGTGAGGAGGCCGAGCGGATCGGTCTGGTGTCGAAGTGCGTGGCCGACGAGGAGGTGCACGCCGAGGCGCTGCGCGTGGCGAACGTCCTGGCCGCCGGTCCCGCGAGCGCGATCAGCTGGACCAAGCGGTCCCTCAACCACTGGTACCGCACCGCCCAGCCCGCCTTCGAGGCCTCGCTGGGCCTGGAGTTCTTCGGGTTCGCGGGTCACGAGGTCGTCGAGGGCCTGGCGGCCCATCGCGACAAGCGCGCCCCGGACTTCACGGCCGTGGCGGCGAAGCACCCGATCGACCTGTGACGACGCCACCGAAAGGAACCGACACATGACCGCGCACGACACGACGACCGACATCCCGCCCTTGGTGAAGGGTCTGACCTACGAGGAGATGCCGGTCGGACAGGTCTTCCGCACCGCCCGCCGGACCGTCACCGAGACCGACCTGGTCAACTTCGTCACCTGGGGCGGCTTCACCGAGCCGCTCTTCTGGGACGCCACGCACGCGGCCGAGGGCGGTTACACGGGCCGGCTGGTCCCGGGCGGTCTGACCTACTGCCTCGCCGAAGGGCTCGTCCTGCAGACGAACGTCCTGCACGGCACGGGGCTCGCCTTCCTGCACATGGAACTGACCGTGCACGGGCCGGTGTACGTCGGCGACACGCTGTACGCCGTCGTGGAGACCACCGGCTCGCGCCCGTCCAGCAAGCCCGGCCGGGGCGTGGTGACCAGCCGGATCACCGTGCGCAACCAGCGCGACGAGGACGTGCTGGTCTACTGCCCGGTACGGCTGATCCGCGGCCGGGACTACGAGGTGCCGGCGCCCTGAGCGGGGGTCACCAGGGTCAGGCCGGTCCGCGGGCCGTCGGCGGGCGGGGCGGCGAAGGCTCCCCCGCGCACCCAGTCGGACGGCATCGCGGGCCGGGGCGCGAGCTCGTGGTCGGGGACGGCCATCGCGTACAGGCGGGTGTAGCGGAACTTGGCCTCCAGGTTGTCCAGGACCGACCAGTACTCGTAGCCGCACACCTCCACCCCGGCGTCGACGAGCCCCGCCAGCCAGGAGAGCCGGGCGCGCAGCAGGGCCCGGCGCCGGGTGTCGTCGCGGTGTCCGGTGCCGTCGACCAGGTCCAGGTCGCCCATGCCGTTGTCGACGACGGACAGCGGGGGCAGCAGGTCGCCGTACAGGTCGCACAGGCCCGCGACGGCGTCGGCGAGCCCCTCGGGGATGATGGGCCAGCCGTAGGCGGTGGTCTCCACGTCGTCGAAGGGGACGATCGCGAAGCCGAGGCCGACGAGCAGCCGGTTGACCTCGTTGAGGGCGCTGCGGCACTTCGCGCTCGGCAGCACCCGGGGCAGGTTCTCGGGCGCGGTGACGCGGAACGGCGTGTGCCAGGACACGGCCAGCAGGTCCTGGGCGGTGGTGATGACGTCCAGGTCGCCGGGGCGGACGCAGCCGGTGGCCGCCACGGGCTCGAGGTCGTCCTCGGTCACCATGTGCTGGCCGAGCAGCAGGGGGTCGAGGAAGATGCGGTTGGTCCAGCTCTCCAGGCGCTCCAGGGCGAGCCGGTCGTAGGGGTCGTCGGTGGCCGGGTAGCCGCCCACGAGGGTGACCGTGGTCCCGATCCGGCCGGCCGCACCCGCGGCCCGGAGGGCCTGGGTGGCGAGTCCGTTGGCGAGGAGGATGTGGTGGACCGCGGGGAGCCCGGCGCGGCCCGCGCCCCGGCCCGGTGAGTACATTCCGGCCACGTGGTCGGCGAGGGTGGGCCCGGCCAGGTCGGTGGAGGTGATCCAGCGTTCCACGCGGTCGCCGAAGCGGCGGCCCAGCTCGGCGGCGTACGCGGCGAAGTGCTCTGCGGTGTCGCGGGCGAGCCAGCCTCCGGCGTCGTCCAGCCACGGCGGCAGCGTGCGGTCGACGAGGGTGAGCGCGGGCCGCTTTCCCTGGTCGAGCAGGGCGTCGAGCGCGCGCTCGCAGCGGTCCAGCGCCTGCCGGTCCCAGCTCCCCGGACCCTCGGGCTGGAGCAGCGGCCAGCCGGCGACCATGCGGTGCGTGTCCGCCGTGACGCCGAGCAGCTGCCGGATGTCGTCGGTCCACTGCCCGAAGTGGCCGCCGCGCTCCTGTGCGGGCGGCGGCGGGGCCGCGACGGTGTCCGCGGTGGCGACCCCCCAGTCGACCCCGCTCAGCGATTCATGCAGGAAACCATCGCTCATGGTTACCGTCCAGGCGGTCAATGGTTTAGCGCATTCAACTGAATGTCCGCCGACCGGACGCTAACACTTCATGCAAAGCACGACAATGTTTCGGCCACATCTCGTGGATCTGTACCGTCCCGGCCGGTCATCTGCTAGCCAAACGGCCGGAACTCCTCCTCCTGCCACCAGGGGTATACGGCCGGCATGTCCTTGCTCACCAGGCCGGGGAAGGCGGGCGGACGCTTGGCGAGGAAGGACTCGACGCCCTCGACGGGGTCCGGGCCGCCGCCGATCTGGCTCATGACGCGTGAATCGAGCCGGTGCGCGGTCATGGGGTGGGGCTCGCCGAGCATGCGCCACATCATCTGGCGGGACAGGGCGACGGAGACCGCCGAGGTGTTCTCGGCGATCTCCCGGGCGAGTGCGTACGCCGCCGGGAGCAGCTCCTGCGGCGGGTGGACGGAGCGGACCAGTCCCGCCGCCAGCGCCTCCTCGGGGCCGAAGACGCGTCCGGTGGCCACCCACTCCATGGCCCGCTGCATCCCGACCGCCCGGGGCAGGAACCAGCTCGCGGCGGACTCCGGCACGATGCCGCGGCGGGCGAAGACGAAGCCGAACTTCGCCGTCGTCGACGCCAGCCGGATGTCCATGGGGAGGGTCATACTGGCCCCCACGCCCGCCGCCGGGCCGTTGATCGCCGCGATGACCGGCTTGGTGCTGGCGAAGATCCGCAGGGCGACCCGGCCGCCGGTGTCCCGGTGCCGGGCGCCCGCCTTGCGGTGGTCGAAGGAGGTGCCCCCGGAGCTGACGTCGGCTCCCGCGCAGAAGCCGCGTCCGGCGCCGGTCACCACGATCACCCGCACTCCGTCGTCCGCGTCGGCCGCGTCCAGGACGTCGAGGAGGTCCTGCATCATGCGCGGGTTGAAGGCGTTGAGCTTCTCCGGCCGGTCGAGGGTGACCGTGAGGATCCGGTCGGCCACCTCGGCCCGTACGGTCTCGTACTCCTGCTGCATGCGCGTCCTCCGTCACTCCGCGATCCGGTTTCCAGAAAGCTTAATTAGTTATAGCATTCAACTCTAATGACGGATCCCTGGACGAGGGCGGCGGAGATGACGGATCTGGTGGTGACGGCCGTCGGGCCGGTCCGGCTGGTCGAGCTGAACCGGCCCGAGCAGCTGAACGCGATGAGCGACGAGCTGCACACCGGCCTCGCGACGGTGTGGGACGACCTCGCCGCCGATCCGGAGGCACGCGTGATCGTCCTGACCGGGCGCGGCCGGGCGTTCAGCGCCGGCGGCAACCTCGACACCATGACCCGGGTCCAGCGCGACGGCGCCTTCCGGCAGCGGCAGGTCGACGAGGCGCGCGGGATCATCACCGGACTGGTCCGCTGTCCCCTCCCCGTCGTCGCGGCGGTCAACGGCCCCGCCGTGGGGCTGGGTTGCAGCCTCGCCCTGCTCAGCGACCTCGTACTCATCGCCGACGACGCCTATGTCGCCGACCCGCACGTCCAGGTCGGACTCGTCGCGGGCGACGGAGGCGCGTATGTGCTGCCGCTGCTCGTGGGCCTCACCCGGGCGAAGGAGCTGCTCTTCCTGGGCGACCGGGTGAGCGCCGAGGACGCGGTCCGGCTCGGCATCGCCACCCGCGTTGTGCCCGGGGACAAGCTCATGGACGAGGCCATGGACCTGGCCGGACGGCTGGCGGCCCTGCCCGCGCAGGCGTTGCGCGAGACCAAGCGGGCCGTCAACCGGCATCTGGAGCAGGCCCTCGACACGGTGATGGAACCGGCCCTGCTCGCCGAGCGGGACACCATGCACGCACCGGATCACATCGCCGCCGTCGAGCGGATCATCGCCGCACGCGGTCGTCGCTGAACCGGAGAGGAGCACGGGATGGACTTCGCGTTCAGTGAGGAGCAGGAGGAACTCGGCCGCACGGTACGGGCGTTCCTCGTGGACACCTCGCCGGAGACCGAGGTACGGCGTCTGATGGAGACCCCCGAGGGCTTCGACCGGGCGCTGTGGCGCCGGATGGGCACCGAGCTGGGCCTCCAGGGACTCGCCGTGCCCGAGGAGTACGGCGGTGCCGGATGCGGGCCGGTCGAAGTGGGCGTGGTGATGGAGGAGACGGGCCGTACGCTGCTGTGCGCACCCTTCCTGTCCTCGGCCGTCCTGGCGACGACCACGCTGCTGCGCTGCGCCGACGAGGAGGCGCGTAAGCGTCTGCTGCCGGGGCTCGCCGCCGGAGAGCTCGTCGCGACACTGGCCCTGACCGAGGACTCGGCACGCTGGGACACGGCGGGGGTCGGGCTCACCGCCCGCGAGTCCGGCGGGAGTTGGCTGCTGACCGGGCACAAGACGTTCGTGCTCGACGGTGCGGCCGCCGATGTCGTGCTCACCGTGGCGCGCGCCGCCGACGGGATCGGCGTCTTCGTGGTGGACGGTGACGCGCCCGGTCTGACGCGTGCGCCGCTGCCCACCCTGGACCCGACCCGCCGGCAGGCCCGGCTGGAGTACCGCGAGGTACCGGCGACCCGGCTGCGGACGCACGGTGACGGCTGGGACCTGGTCGCCCAGGTCCTCGACCGGGCCGCCGTCGCGCTGGCCGCCGAGCAGGTCGGGGTGGCGTCCCGCGCGCTCGACATGGCGGTGGAGTACGCCAAGGTCCGGCATCAGTTCGGGCGTGCGATCGGCTCCTTCCAGGCCGTCAAGCATCTGCTGGCCGACGTCCTGCTGGAGGTCGAGTCGGCGCGGGCCGCCGCGCACTATGCCCTGCTCGCCGCCGAGAGCGAGGCCCCGGACCTGCCCGCCGTGGCGAGCCTGGCCAAGGCGTTCTGCTCCGACGCGTGTGTGCAGGCCACGGCAGAGAACATCCAGGTCCACGGCGGTATCGGCTTCACCTGGGAACACCCGGCCCACCTCTATCTGAAGCGGGCCAAGACGTCGCAGCTGCTGTTCGGCGATCCCGCGTACCATCGCGAACTGCTCGCACGGCGCATCGGCATGGAAGCGGGCGAAGGAGCGGCATGAAGGTCGACGGAAAGCTCAACGTGTGGAGCACCACGGAGGTCGTGGAGGAGGCCCGCCATCATGAGAAGGCGGGCTACGACGGGCTGTGGGCCTCGGAGTCGAAACACGACCCGTTCCTGCCCCTGTTGCTGGCCGCCGAGCACACGGACCGGCTGGAGGTCGGCACCGCCATCGCGGTGGCCTTCGCCCGCTCCCCCATGCAACTGGCGTACACCGCACATGACTTGCAGACGTACTCGGGAGGGCGGTTCTCGCTCGGCCTGGGCAGCCAGATCAAGCCGCACATCGAGCGGCGCTTCGCCATGCCGTGGAGCCGACCCGCCGCCCGTATGCGGGAGTATGTCAGCGCGCTGCGCGCCATCTGGGCCGCCTGGAACGAGGGCGAACGGCTCAACTTCCGCGGCGACTTCTACTCGCACACGCTGATGTCCCCGTTCTTCTCCCCGCCGCCCGCCACCGGCGGCGCGCCCAAGGTGTTCGTGGCCGCCGTCGGGGAGGCGATGACGCGGGTCGCGGGCGAGGTGGCCGACGGTCTGCTGGCGCACGGCTTCACCACCGAGCGGTATCTGCGCGAGGTCACCCTGCCGACCGTCGGGGCCGGACTGGCGTCCTCGGGCCGCACACGCGCCGACTTCTCGGTCTCCCATCTGCTGCTGACCGCGACCGGCGGAACCGAGGAGGAGATGGCCCGCGCGATCGACGGCACCCGCGCCCAGGTCGCCTTCTACGGCAGCACGCCCGCCTACCGCGGCGTCCTGGAGCTGCACGGCTGGGGCGAACTCGGCGACGAGCTGCACGCGTTGTCGACGTCCCGGCGCGAGGACAAGTGGGAGGTGATGACCCGGCTCGTCGACGACGAGGTTCTCCACACCTTCGCTGTGGTGGCGGAGCCGGAGCGGGTGGCGGGCGAGATCCGGCGCCGGTACGGGGCGCTGGTCGACCGGGTGTCCTTCTACACCGCCTACGAGACCCGTGCCGAGGTGTGGGAGCCGATCGTGGCGGACCTGCGCGAGAGCTGACCGGTCAGCCGAGCAGGTCCAGGACGGTGGTCATGGACCTGCTCTGCAGCAGATAGTCCTCCGCCTCCTGCAGATGGAGGTGCCACAGCTCCTCGGCGGCCTCGGCGCGGCGCGCGGCCACCAGGTCCACGAGCGCGCCGTGGGCACGGAAGCCCCGGCGGTTGGCCCGGATGTTCTCCGGGCTGCCGGCATCGAGGTCGACATGGGACCAGTTCGCCTGGTCGATGATGTGGCGGACCATGCCGTTGAGGACGCCGAGCGTCTCGTTGCCCGCGAGTTCCACGACCAGGGCGTGGAACTCCATGTGGGCGCGGATGAAGGCCGACGGGTCGTCCATGAGCCGCTCGGCCTCGGCGACGGCGACCCGCAGTCTGCGCAGGTCCTCGTCGGTGCGCCGCTCGGCCAGCAGACCGGCGCACGGCGCCTCGATCACCGTACGGGCGTCGTACACGTCCTTCAGGGTCGTGCCCCGGTACTCCAGCACCAGACCGGCGTAGCGGGCGGCCACCGTGCCCTCCGGGACCTGCACCCGTGCCCCGCCCCGGGCACCCCGGCGCACGTCGATCAGCGACTCCGACTCCAGCACCCGGAACGCCTCGCGCAGGGTGGGCCGGGAGACGGCGAACTCCTCCATCAGCGCCGTCTCGGACGGCAGGGCGTCCCCCTCCGCGAGCTCACCCCGCACGATCATGCGAC
Organism: Streptomyces sp. NPDC005811; assembly: GCF_040630405.1. NCBI lineage: Bacteria > Bacillati > Actinomycetota > Actinomycetes > Kitasatosporales > Streptomycetaceae > Streptomyces > Streptomyces sp. NPDC005811. The sequence continues at coordinate 210,012 of NZ_JBEXXK010000011.1, read as the reverse complement.
GCAGCCGTGCCGCGACCAGTTCCGCCATCTTGGGGACCCGTACCGGCGTGTTCGCCACCGCGCCCACCTCCGCCCTCAGTGAGTTGTCTCCGGTACGAAGTACGGCAACGTGATGTCGTCGGTGAGAGCGCGGAAGTCCACACGGACGCGCAGCCCGATGACGACGTCCTTTGGGTCACCCGCGTCCACCTGCGCCAGCAGGGCGGCCCCGTCGTCGAGGTCGACCACGGCCAGCGCGAACGGGGTGGCGAAGCCGGGGCCGGGGGCCCGGTGTACGACGGTCACCGAGTAGACGGTTCCGCGGCCCACGCTGGGCGCGTACCGCCAGTCGCGTGCCATGCAGCCGGGGCAGGCGGGTTCGGGGACGAAGAAGCGCAGGCCGCAGGTCGGGCAGTGCGGGACGACCAGCTCGCCGCGCCGGGCCGCGTCCCAGAACGGCCGGGACAGCTGCGTCGGGACGGGTACAGGCCGGCTCATCGCATCCTCCCCAGCACGCTCATCTCGTAATGCTGCGCCCCCGAGCCGGCGTTGCCGACGACCGCCAGCTCGGCGCCCTCGACCTGGTGCACGGCCGTGCCGCGCAACTGCCGTACCGCTTCGACGACTTTGAGGGTCATCTGCTGGGTGCCGTTCCAGGCGTAGGCCAGACAGCCGCCGTCCGGGTTGACCGGATGCTTGCCGCCGACGGCGATGGCGCCGCTCGCGGCCATCGGACCGCCCTCGCCTTCGCCGCACAGACCGAGGATCTCCAACTGGCGGATGATCTCGAAGGAGTTGGGGTCGTAGAGGGAGAACACGTCCACGTCGTGCGGGCCGATGCCGGCCATCGCGTAGGCGCGCTCGGCGGCCTCCCGCCCGAGTCCGCCGACCTCCCGGTACAGCGCCGGGTTGGCGTACGCGGCCTGGTGGTACTGCATGCCGCCGCCGAGGACGGCGACGGGCGGGCGCGGCAGGTCACGGGCCCGCTCGGCGGTGGTCACGACGAGCGCCGCGCCGCCCTCGCCGACGATGCAGCAGTCCAGCAGATGGAAGGGCGTGGCCACCATCCGGGAGGCGAGCACGTCGTCGGCGGTGTACGGGCCGCGTCCGTACATCATCGCCTCCGGGTTGGTGGTGCCGTTGTTGCGGATGGCGGCGGCGACCTCGGCGAGCTGGCGGGAGGTCGTGCCGTACTCGTGCATGTGCCGGGCGGCCACCAGGGCGAACTGGGCGACGACATAGCTGCCCCACACGTAGGCGAACTCCAGCGCCACCCCGGCTCCGACGGGGCCGCTCCCCCGCGAGACCAGCTTGCAGCCGCCGACCACGACGGTGTCGGCGAACCCCGCCCGCACGGCCGCCGCCGCCTTCAGCAGGCCGCGCGAGCCGGCGTTGTCGAGCATCGAGTCGCTGGTCCAGCGCAGGTCCCGGCCGAGCAGGCGCGCCCAGGAGCTGCCCTCGCCGGGCACTCCGCCGGGGCCGGGCCAGTCGACCTGGGCGCCGTCGACGTCCGACGGCGCCAGCCCGGCATCGGCGACCGCGCCGCTCACCGCTTCGAGTGCGAGGTCCATGGCGTCCCGGTCCGGGAGGGACAGCGCCTGTTCGGTGGCGTACACGCCGACGACGACCGGCAGACGGCGGTCCGCGGGGTTCATCGTCCCGCGCCGAGCGTGTCGCCGCCCGGGTAACCGCCGCCGCCGAAGCGCTCGTCGAGCGCCTCGTAGTCCTTCGCGAAGTCCTTCGTGCGGGGCAGCGCGTCGACGAACTCGACCGTCTTGGGCTTCTTGTACGAGGCGATCCGCGCCCGGCAGTGCTCGACGACGTCCTCCGCGGTGACCGGCCCGGCGTCGGCGTGCAGCACGACGACGGCCTTGACGTCCTGCGCCCAGCGCTCGTTGGGCACGCCGATCACGGCGGCCTCCTTCACCGCCGGATGGGACTCGATGCAGTTCTCCACCTCGGCGGGGAAGATGTTCTCGGCAGCCGACTTCAGCATGCGGGTGGTCGTGCCGAGGAAGCTGATCGTGCCGTCGGCCTCGCGGCGGCCGAGGTCGGTGGTGTGCCACCAGCCGAAGCGGAAGCGTTCCTCGTTGATCTCGGACCGGTTCCAGTAGCCGAGGTGCACGAGGTCACCGCGGACACAGATCTCACCGGCCGCCCCGGTCGCGCACTCCGCACCGGTGCTGTCGAGGACGCGTGCGGCGGTGCCGGGGCCGGGGCGTCCCGCGTTGCCGGTGCCGGTGCCGCCGTATGCGCCGGTGACGGCGAAGCCGGTCACCTCGGTCTGTCCGTAACCGCGGCCCTCGCCGCCGCCGTTGCGGGTGAAGCGGCTGGTGTCGGTGGGCACGGTGCCCTGCCACAGGGGGGCGGCGACGCTCGCCCGCAGATGGGAGAGGTCGTGTCCGGCCTCGCGGTTCAGCGCGACGAGTTGGGCGATGGTCGGCGGCATCAGATAGGCGTGGGTGCACTTCTCGGCGGCCAGCAGCGGCAGCAGCTCCTCGGCGACGACCCGACGCGCGATGACGTTCTTTCCGCCGTGGACGAAGGCCGGCACTCCCCAGAACTGGTAGTTGCCGATGTGGAACATGGGCCCGGCGCCGAGGAAGGCGGTCTCCCTGCCGATGTCCCCCATCCAGGCGGCGCTCGCGCCCATGGCGAGGAGGTTGCGGTGCGAGAGCATCGAGCCGGACTGGCGTCCGGAGATCGCCGCGGTGTAGATGACGAGCAGCGCCGCGTCGGGGTCCACGTCGACGGCCGGGTCCTCGGGCGAACCGGCGGCCAGGAAGGACTCGTACGAGTCGGGGCCCTCGGTGTCGTGCCGCAGCCACAAGGCCCGGTGGTCGGTCCCGAGTTCGGCCCGGGTCTTGCCGACGGTGTCGCCGATCTCCTCGTCCTGCCAGACCACGACCCGGGGGGCGAAGTCCTCGACGGCGAAGGCCATCTCGGGCGCCGCCCAGCGCCAGTAGCCGGGGCAGACCATGGCACCGGTCTTCGCCGCGGCGCCCAAGAGTTCCCAGATGCGGAAGGAGTTCTGGCCCAGCCACAGGATGCGGTCGCCGGGGCCGACGCCCGCCTCCGTGAGGGCGTTGGCCAGGCGGTTGGTGCGCTCGTCGAGCTCGGGCCAGGTCAGCCGGATGTCGCCGTCGACGAGGGCGACGCCATCGGGGTAGGACCTGCGGTGCTCGCGGATGAGGTCGCCGAACGTCAGACGGCGGGCGGGATTCACGGTGGTTCGCTCCTGTGGGATCTCGTCAGACGCGGCCGACGCCGACGCCCTTGACGTGGATGAACTCCTCCAGTCCGGCCCTGCCGCCCTCCCGTCCGAACCCGCTGAGGCCGACGCCTCCGAAGGGCGTGGCCGGCGAGGTGATCGGATTCGGGCCGGGGTTGACGTACACCGTGCCGGCCTTCAGGCGCGGCACCAGGCGGTTCACGCGGGCGATGTCGCGGGACTGGACGTAGGCGGACAGGCCGTACTCGGTGTCGTTGGCGAGGGCGACGGCCTCGTCCTCCGTGTCGAACGGGGTGAGGGCGAGGACCGGGCCGAAGATCTCCCGCTGGGCGAGGTCGCTCCTGTTGTCGACGTCGGCGAAGACCGTCGGGGAGACGAACCAGCCGTCGGCGTCGATGCGTTCACCGCCGTACACCAGCCGTCCCGCGCCGTCCTCCACCGCCTTGTCGATCACGCCCTGGACGCGGTCGCGGGCGGCTTCGTCGATCAGGGGCCCGATGTAGGTCGTCGGGTCGAGCGGGTCGCCCACGGGGAGGTGGGCGACGACCCCGGTGACCCGGGCGACCACCTCGTCGTAGATCGGTCGCTCCACCAGCAGACGGGTGGGCAGTGCGCAGCCCTGGCCCGTGTTGCTCATGGCGAAGGCCGCGCAGTACGGCACCACGGTGTCGAGGTCGGTGTCGGCGAAGAGCAGGTTGGCGGACTTGCCGCCCAGTTCGAACACGACGGGCTTGAGGCTGAGCGCCGCGTCGGCCATGATGCGGCGCGCGGTGGCGGGGCCGCCGGTGAAGGAGATCTTGTCCACGCCGGGGTGGGTGACCAGGGCCGATCCGGCGTCGCCGAGGCCGGTGACGACGTTGATCACGCCGTCGGGGATGCCCGCCTCGCGGGCCAGGTCGGCGAAGAGCAGCGCGGAGAACGGAGTGGACTCGGCCGGTTTGATCACCACGGTGTTGCCGGCGGCGAGCGCCGGCGGGATCTTCATCGCCAGGGACAGCGCCGGAGAGTTCCAGGTGATGATGTGGCCGATCACTCCGTACGGCTCGGCCAGGGTGTACTCGACGTTCTCGTGCGGGCTGTAGGCCGCGCCGACGATGCCCTCGATCTTGTCGGCCCAGCCGGCGTAGTACGCGGTCCACTCGGCGAGGTGCGTTCCGACGTTCTCGGCCCAGCCGCCGACGCACACGCCGTTCTCCAGCGGGCTGATCGCCGCGAAGTCAGGGATGTGCTCGCGGATCAGCTGGGCGAAGCGGGTGAGCAGACGGCGCCGCTCGGCCGGCCGCATACCGCCCCAGACCTCGAACGCGGTCCGGGCCGCGGCGACGGCCCGGTCCACCTCGCCGGGGCCCGCGAGCGGGATCTCGGCCTGGACGAGACCGGTCGCCGGGTTGACGTGCGCGTAGAGTCCGCCGCTCGTGTCGGACAGCTCCTTGCCGCCGATGACAAGGCGTGGGCGCGGCAGAACCTGCGCGGCCCGCCGGCGGTGCAGTGCTACGTCGACGGTGACCATGATTGCCTCCTGTCCGTACACTTCGCTTAAATAGCTAACCTATTTATCGGTAGCAGTCAATGTCACGGTCGATGTCACAGTCCCAGCGAGCGGCCGACGATCTCCTGCATGATCTCCGAGGTGCCGCCGAACACCCTTTGCACCCGGCTGTCGCGCCAGATGCGGGCGATCTCGTACTCGTTGACGTAGCCGTAGCCGCCGAAGAGCTGCATACAGCGGTCGATGACCGCCCAGCCGGTCTCCGTGGTCCAGTACTTGGCCGCGGCGGCCTCCTCGGCCGTCAACTCGCCCTGGATCAGCGCCATGATGCAGCCGTCGACATAGACCCGGGCGGCGGCGAGCCTCGCCTTGATGTCCGCGAGGGCGAACCGGTTGGCCTGGAACTCGCCGATCGGCCGGCCGAAGGCGGTGCGGGTCCTGGCGTACTCCAGGGTCACGTCGAAGGCCCGCTGCGCGGAGGCGAGCGCGGCGACGGCGATGGCGAGCCGCTCGGTGGGGAGGTTGCCCATCATGTGGTAGAAACCGCGCCCCTCCTGCCCGATCAGGTTCCCGGCGGGGACGCGCACCTCGTGGAAGAAGAGTTCGGCGGTGTCCTGGGCCTTCATCCCGACCTTGTCGAGCTTGCGTCCGCGCTCGAAGCCCTCGGCGCCGCGCTCGACGACGATCAGGCTGATGCCCTTGTGCCCGGCCGCCGGGTCGGTCTTGCAGGCGACGATGACGAGGTCGGCCAGGATGCCGTTGGTGATGAAGGTCTTGGAGCCGTCGATCACCCACTCGTCGCCGTCCCGGCGGGCGGTGGTGCGGATGCCCTTGAGGTCGGACCCGGCGGCGGGCTCGGACAGGGCGAGCGCGCAGATGGTCTCGCCGGCGATCACTCCGGGCAGCCAGCGGGCCTTCTGCTCCGGGGTGGTGAGGTTCATCAGATAGGGCGGGACGACGTCGTTCTGCAGGCCGAGTCCGATGCCGACGGCTCCGGTGGCGGCCATCTCCTCCGCCATGATGGCGTTGTAGCGGAAGTCGCGGACGCCCTGCCCGCCGTACTCCTCCGGGAACTCCCAGCCGATCAGTCCGGCCTTGCCCGCCGCCGCCCACGCGGCACGGCCGACCTGCCCCTCGCGCTCCCACTCCGCACTGTACGGGACGCATTCCCGCAGGTAGTAGGAGCGGGCGGTCTCGCGGAACAGGTCGTGCTCCTCGGCGAAGATCGTACGGCGCATCTCGACTCCACTCCTGCGTCTCACATACTCTGCATCTCGCTTATTCAGCTGAAGTAGTTATACGATAGCGCTGTTTTTGGTGCCGGGACAGGGAGGGCGCGTGAGCGTACGGGACAAGGTGGCGCTCGTCACCGGAGCGGGACGCGGCATCGGCGAGGCGATCGCCGACCGGCTCGCCGACGCGGGAGCCGCGGTCGCCGTCTGCGATCTGGACCCCGAGGCCGCGGACAAGGTGGCGGCGCGGCTCACGGAGCGGTACGGGGTACGTGCGGCGGGTGTCGGCGCGGACATCTCCGACCGCTCGGCCGTGTATGCGGCCGTGGAGCGGGTGGCTGCCGAACTCGGCCCGGTGGACGTACTGGTGAACAACGCGGCCGTCGACGTCATCGGCCGGTTCGTCGACAGCGACGAGGAGACCTGGGACCGGATCATCGCCGTCAACCTGCGCGGGACGATCACCATGACCCGCGCGGTGCTCGACCCGATGATCGAGCGCGGCGGCGGCCGGATCGTGCACATCGCCTCGGACGCCGGCCGGGTCGGCTCCTCGGGCGAGGTCGTGTACTCCGCGACGAAGGGCGGTGTCATCGCCTTCGGCAAGGCCCTGGCCCGCGAGGTCGCCCGGCACGGCATCACCGTCAACAGCGTCTGCCCCGGACCCACCGACACCGCGCTGCTCGGGCAGGTCGCCGAGTACAGCCGGAAGATGTACGACGCGACCGTGCAGGCCATCCCGCTGCGCCGCGTCGCCCAGCCCGCCGAGATCGCCGGCGTGGTGGCCTTCCTCGCGTCCGACGACGCCGCCTACATGACCGGGCAGACGCTCTCGGTCAGCGGCGGCCTGACGATGGTCTGAGGTGACGTCCGTGCTGCGTGTCGAACTCCGCGACAGGATCGCCGTGTTGACACTGGACCGGCCGGAACGGCTCAACGCCGTCGGCTCGGAGACGGTGGACCGGCTCAGTCGCGCACTCGACGGGATACGCGACAACGACGACGTACGCGCCCTGGTGGTGGCCGGAGCGGGCCGCGCCTTCTCGGCCGGTGCCGACCTCGGCGAGATCGAGTCGTTCACCTCCCCCGGGCAGTTCCGGGCCTTCGTGGGGCGGCTGACGGAAGCGTTCGCGCTCCTGGAGGACTTCCCCAAGCCGTCGATCGCGGCCGTCCACGGGTTCGCCTTCGGCGGCGGCCTGGAACTGGCGCTCGCCTGCGACCTGCGGGTGGCCGAGCGCGGGACGCGCCTGGGGCTGCCCGAGATGAAGCTGGGCGTCCTGCCGGGTGCGGGTGGCACGCAGCGGCTCCCGCGTCTGCTGCCACCGGCGATCGCCAAGCAGATGATCCTCACCGGGGAACCGATCGACGCGGAGCGCGCCTGGCAGCTGGGGCTGGTCAACGAGCTGGCCGAACCCGGCGGAGCGCTCGCCGCCGCCGAGAGACTGGCCGGTGATCTGACGGCCGGGGCCCCGCTCGCGCTCGCCGCGGGCAAGCGGCTGATCGACCAGGGGCTCGCCATGAGCCTCGAGACGGCGATCGCCTATGAGCGCGAGACCGTCTCGGTGCTGTTCTGCACCGAGGACCGCGCCGAGGGGCTCAAGGCGTTCCGCGAGCGCCGGCCCGGCGATTTCCGCGGCGTGTAGGCATACCGACACACCTGGAGGTGGGCCGTGCGGCCACTGGAAGGCATTTCCGTCGTCGAACTGGGCATGTGGGTGGCCGCGCCGGCCGCCGCCACCATGCTGGCCGACTGGGGCGCCGACGTGATCAAGGTGGAGGCACCCACCGGCGACCCCAACCGGTACACGCTGCGGCACGTCGGCCAGGACATCGACAGCGCGCCCCCGTTCGAGACCGACAACCGCGGCAAGCGCGGCATCGTCCTCGACCTGCGTTCCGAGGACGGCAGGCAGGTCCTGGCGCGGCTGCTGGAACGCGCCGACGTCTTCGTCACCAACCTCCGGCCCGGCGCCCTGGAGCGACTGGGGCTGGACCCGGACGAGCTGCGGGAGCGCCATCCCCGTCTGGTCGTCGGCACGCTGACGGGCTACGGCTGGGCGGGCGCCGAGCGCGACCGGGCCGGTTACGACGTCTCCGCGTTCTGGGCCCGGCCCGGCATCGCCGCCATGCTCAACCCGGCCGGCGAGCCGCCGCCCGGCATCCGCCCCGGCCTCGGCGACCGTACGGCCGCCGCCAACCTGGTCGCCGGTGTGCTGGCCGCGCTGCTGCGCCGCGAACGCACCGGCGAGGGCGGCGTGGTGGACGTGTCGCTGCTGCGGTCCGGGACGTACGCGAACGGCAACGACCTCGCCCTGCAGAACTTCTTCGGCAGGCGCGGGCGCACCCGTCCCCGCACCGAGCACGAGTCGCCGCTCTACAACTGCTACCGGGCCGCCGACGACCGCTGGTTCTGGCTGGTCGGTCTCGAGGGCGGCCGGCACTGGCCCGGCGTGGTCAGGGCGCTCGGCCGCGAGGACCTGTCGGACGACGAACGGTTCGCCACCGGCAAGGCCCGACGAGGCCATGTACGGGAGCTGATCGCCGTGTTCGACGAGGAGTTCGCCGAACGGCCGCTGGAGGAGTGGGCGGCGCGGTTCGACGCCGAGGGCGTGTGGTGGGCGCCCGTGCAGACCCTCGCCGAGGTGTCCGCGGACCCGCAGGCGGAGGCCGTGGGGGCGTTCGTCGAGCAGCCCGGCATGGGCGACGCGCCGCCCCTGCGCACGGTGGCGACCCCGGTGCGCTTCTGGGGCGTGGACGATAAGCCGCGCACCGGCGCGCCGACGCTCGGCGAGCACACCGACGACGTACTGCGCGAACTCGACTGAACCGACACATCTGCTCTTCTTGGAGGTACGGCGTGGGCATCCTCGACGACAAGGTCGCCATCGTGACCGGCGGTGGCCGGGGGCTGGGCCGGGCGCACTGTCTGGCACTCGCCGAGGCCGGGGCGACCGTGGTGGTCAACGACCTCGGCTCGGGCGTGCACGGCGAGCGGACCGGGGACTCCCCCGCCGACGACGTGGTCGCGGAGATCACCAAGCTCGGTGGCCGGGCGGTCGCCAACCACGCCTCGGTCACCGACTGGGCGGCCACCGAGGCGATGGTGGCGGACACGGTCGCGGAGTTCGGCCGGCTGGACGTCGTCGTCAACAACGCGGGCATCGTGCGCGACCGGATGCTGTTCTCGATGACCGAGGCCGAGTTCGACTCGGTGATCGCGGTGCATCTGAAGGGCACCTTCGCCCTCACCCGGCACGCGTGCGCATACTGGCGCGAGGCGTCCAAGCGCGGTGAGCGCGTCACCGGCCGTGTCATCAACACCACGTCCGGCACGGGCCTGTTCGGCAACCAGGGGCAGTCCAACTACGGTGCCGCGAAGGCCGGGATAGCCGGGCTGACGGTCCTCACGGCCTTGGAGATGCGCAAGTACGGCGTCACCGCGAACGCCATCTCGCCCATCGCGGCCACCCGGATGACGGACGGACTCGACGTCGGCGCGTCCCTGCGGGCCACCGACGCCTTCGACCCGCGCGATCCCGCCAACGCCTCCGGGGTCGTCGTCTACCTCGCCTCCGACAGCGCGGCCTGGCTGACCGGCCAGGTCCTGCGCATCGAGGGCGCCCGGCTGAACCGGCTGACGGGCTGGACCGTCGCCGCGGTCCACCCCAGCCGGTCGGGGCAGGCCCTCACGTACGACGAACTCGTCGACGCCGTACCTCAATTGTACGGTGTCGCACCCGCCGGCCGGGCCACCGGGGCGGGCCAGTGAAAGGCCACGATGCGGCCGCGCTCGCACTGAGGGCCACCCTCGGCCCCATGCTCTTCGCCCACGGCTGGAACAAGGTCTCGGGGCCGGGCGGGCTGGAGGGCACGACGGGCTGGTTCGAGGCGCTCGGTCTCCGGCCGGCCGCCGTGCACGCCCGGATGGCGGCCGGGACCGAGATGGCGGCGGGCGTCGGCATCACCCTCGGCGCGGCGGGCCCCCTGCCCGCCGCGGCGGCCGTCGGTCTGATGACCGTGGCGGCCCGGACCGACCACCGCGGCAAGGGCTTCTTCGTCTTCAAGGGCGGCTGGGAGTACGTCGGTGTCGTGGGCGGCGCGGCCGTCGCCCTGGCGGCACTCGGTCACGGCCGGTACTCCCTCGACGGACTGCTGCACCGCGAACGGGCGGGAGCGGGACCGGCGTTGCTCGCCGCCGGACTCGGCACGGCGAGCGCGGCGGCCCTGCTGGCCGCCTGCTACCGGCCACCGCGGAAGCCGGACGAGACACAAACGGATCACTAGGTAAGGGAGTCGACATGGACGCGGCTGACTTCAGCGCGGTGCTGTCCGAGGTCCGGCGTTTCGTCCGGGAACGCGTCGTGCCGCTCGAAGCGGAGATCGACGAGAAGGACGAGATGCCCGCGGACATCCGTGAGGCGGCGAAGAAGATGGGACTGTTCGGCTTCGCGCTGCCCGAGGAGTACGGCGGGCTGGGTCTGTCGATGCACGAAGAGGCCCGCCTGATGTTCGAACTGGGCTACACCACACCGTCGTTGCGCTCCATGTTCGGGACGAACAACGGCATCGCCGGGCACGTCCTGATGGTCGGCGGCACGGAGGAACAGAAGGCGGAGTGGCTGCCGCGGATCGCCTCCGGCGACGCCCTGGCGTCGTTCGCGCTCACCGAACCCGAGGCCGGGTCCGACCCGTCGACGCTGACCACGCGCGCCCACCTCGACGGGGGCACCTGGGTGATCAACGGCGCCAAGCGGTACATCACCAACGCCCCGCTCGCCGACGTCTTCATGGTCTTCGCCCGCACCGACCCCGACGCCCCGCGCACCCGGGGCATCTCCACCTTCCTCGTCCCCGCCGGCACGCCGGGTCTGACGGTGGGCGCCCGGGACCACAAGATGGGCCAGTTCGGCGCCTGGACGGCGGACGTGTACTTCGACGACGTACGGGTCCCGGCCTCCGCGCTGGTCGGCGGTGAGGCGGGGCTGAACCGGGGCTTCTCCACAGCCATGGGCTGCATCGCGCACGGACGCGTCCACATCTCGGCGCTGATGGTCGGCATGGCCGAGCGCCTGGTCGACGAGTCGGTCGCGTACGCGAGCACCCGCAGACAGTCCGGACGGCTCATCGGCTCCTTCCAGCTCGTCCAGGGCCTCATCGCCGACTCGCAGACCGACTACTACGCCGGCCGGGCCACGGTCCTGGAGGCGGCGACCGCCTTCGACGCGGGAACCGACACCAAGATCGGCCCGTCCTGCGCGAAGTACTTCGCCAGCGAGATGGTCTGGCGGGTCGCCGACCGCGCCGTGCAGATCCACGGCGGCGCGGGCTACATGCGGGGCGTCGCCGTCGAGCGCTTCTACCGCGACGCGCGCCTGTTCCGCATCTACGAGGGCACCAGCCAGATCCAGCAGGTCATCATCGCGAAGGCGCTGCTGGGCGAGGCGGCGCGCGGCTGAGCCCGACGTCGTGGCCTCGCGGTCACGCGGTACGGGAGAGCTGTGCGCGCACCCACGCGGGACCGGGATTCGTCCAGAAGGCCCCGGGGACGTCCGAAGCCCCGGGGCCCTCTCGACGGCTCGGTCGTCAGATGCCGAGCCGGTCCAGCAGGCGTTCGTGGTAGATCGCCGGTCCGCCGAAGAGCAGTTGGGAGGACTTCGCGCGCCGGAAGTACAGATGCGCCGGGTGCTCCCAGGTGAAACCGATGCCGCCGTGGACCTGGATGTTCTCCATGGCGGCGACCATGTACGCCTTGGAGCAGCTCGCGTGGGCGACCGCCGAGGCCACGGGGAAGTCGGCGGAGCCCTCGGCTGCCAGCAGCGCGGCCTCCCGTGACGCGGCCTCGGCGAGTTCGACCTGGACCAGCATGTCCGCGCACTTGTGCTTGACGGCCTGGAAGGAACCGATCGGCCGGCCGAACTGGTGCCGGGTGCGGGCGTACTCCACGCTCGTCTCCAGGCACCGGCGCGCCCCGCCCGCCTGCTCGGCGGCCAGCCCCACCGACGCCACGTCCAGGACCCGGGCCATGACGCGTCCGCCCGCCCCGTCCGTGCCGACGAGGACCGCGGGCACGGCGTCGAACGTCAGCCGGGCCATGGCCCTGGTGGCGTCCAGGGTGGTGAGCGGCTCCGCGGACAGACCCGTCGCCAACCGGTCGACCGCGAACAGGGACGGACCGGCGACCGTGCGGGCGACGACCAGGACCAGGTCCGCCGTGGTGCCGTCGATCACGAAGCACTTGCGGCCGGTCAGCCGCCATCCGCCGTCCCCGTCGGGCCGGGCGCGCACGGTGATCAGGGCGGGGTCCCAGGAGCCGTCGTCCTCGGCGACGGCGAGGGTGGCCGTGGTGCGGCCGGCGGCGATGCCCGGAAGGTGGCGTGCGCAGGCGCCCTCGTCGCCGGAGGCGAGCAGCGCCTGGGCGGCCAGCAGGACGGTGGAGAAGAAGGGCGCACAGAACAGGGCGCGACCCATTTCCTCCAGCACCACGCCGAGTTCGACGAGGCCAAAGCCGTCGCCGCCGTACTCCTCGGGAAGCGCCAGTCCCGGCAGCCGTAGCTGGTCGGACGCCTGCGTCCACACCTCGGGGTCGAAGCGCGGCTCGCTGTCCATGAGCTTGCGCACGGCCCCTTCCGGTGATTTGGCCTCCATGAACTCCCGTACGGATGCCCGGAGTTCCTTCAGCCCGCTCTCGTAGGCGATCATGCGCGTGCCTCCTTCGGCAGGCCGAGGACACGTTCCGCGAGGATGTTCTTCATGATCTCCTCGGTGCCGCCGAGGATGCGCAACGCCGGTGTGGCCAGCAGGAGTTCGGCCCAGGAGTACGTCCCCCAGCGGCCGGTGTCGGCGATGATGCGCGGGCCGAGGCACTCGGACACGAAGTGGGCGGCGCGGGTGAGGTTCTGACCGTACATCAGCTTGGCGACGGACCTCTCGGGGCCGGGGGCGGTGCCCGCTCGCAGGGTGCGCTGGGCGCGGGTGTTGAGGTAGCCGGTGGCCATGGCGTCGACGAGGAGTTCGGCGAGCCGTGCGCGCAGGGCGCGGTCGTCCCAGGTCCAGGTCGCGCGCATGAGCGCCGAGAGGTGGTCCGGGGAGAGGGCGGCGGCGACCGGTCCGGTGCCCTCACTGCCGACGGTGTCGCGCTCGTTCATCAGCGTGGTCAGCGCGACCGTCCAGCCGCCGTCGACCTCGCCGAGGCGGTGGTCGTCGGGGATACGGACGTCGGTGAGGAACACCTCGTTGAAGTCCGCGCCGCCGGTCATCTGTCGGAGCGGCCGCACCTCGACGCCCGGGGCGTCCATGGGGACGAGGAAGGCGGTGATGCCGCGGTGTTTGGGGGCGTCGGGGTCGGTCCGGGTCAGCGCGAGGCCGATCTGGCTGTGGTGGGCGACCGAGGTCCACACCTTCTGCCCGTTCAGCACCCACTCGTCGCCCTCGCGGACGGCCCGGGTCGCGACGCTCGCCAGGTCGGATCCGGCGCCCGGCTCACTGAACAGCTGGCAGGCGATGGCGTCCCCGCGGTACATCGCGGGCAACCAGCGCTCCTTGAGGTGCGGTTGGGCGTGGGCGAGGATCGTCGGTCCGATCATGCCGAGTCCGACCACGCCGAGCACGCCGGTGTCCGGGACGTCGTACTCCGACTCGACGGACGCGTAGAGCAGTTCGTGTACGGGGGTCAGGCCCCGGCCGCCGTACTCGGGCGGGCCGGTGATCCAGCCGAAGCCGTTCTCGTGGCGGACGCGCTGCCAGGCGCGGGCCCGCCGCACCTGCTCCGCCTCCTCCTCGGGCGGAAGGCTGCTGAAGTAGGCCATCGAGTCGTCGCCCTCGCCCCAGGCGACGGTGGCCCGGTCGGGGGCCTTCGCCGCGTGCGCGTCGAGGAAGCGGCGCGCCTCTGCGGCGAAATGCTGCGGGTCTTCGGATGTCATCGCGTTCGCTCCGCTGTCAGGTCGACAGGATCGTCACCGCCGACGCGCCCGGCGCGCCGTACAGGTGGGTGTAGCCGACGCGGGGGGTGCCGGGGATCTGCCGGGTGCCGGCGGTGCCCCGCAGTTGGAGGACGATCTCGTGGATCTGGCGCAGTCCGGACGCGCCGATCGGTTCCCCGTTGCCGAGCAGTCCGCCGTCGGTGTTGACCGGGATCCGGCCGCCGATCTCGGTCGCGCCCTCGGCGACGAGACGCTCCTGTTCGCCGTCCTTGCACAGGCCGTTCTCGGCCATGTGGATGATCTCGGACCCGGCGTCGGTGTCCTGCAGCTGAGCGACGTCGACGTCCTCCGGGCCGATGCCCGCCAGCTCGTAGGCCGCTCGGGAGGCGTCCACGGTCGGGCTGTCGACCGGCTCACCGACCGGGAACGACGGGCTCTGCACCTCGAAGGCGCCGAGTCGGCGGCTGCGCAGGGCGGTGGAGCGGACCCGTACCGGCTTCCCGGTGTACTTGTGGGCCTGGTCGGCGCGGCACAGCACGAGTGCCGCCGCGCCCTCGTTCGGGCCGCAGTACATGAACTGACGGAGGGGGTAATTGAGGACCGGTGAGGCGAGAACTTCCTCCGGGGTGAGGGGAGTTCGGCGCCAGGCCTTCTCGTTCGCGGTCGCGTTGCGGAAGTTCTTCGAGGCCACGCGGGCCAGCGTCGCGTGGGAGATGCCGTGCTCGTGCATATAGCGGTTGATCTTCATGCCGAAGAAGTGCGTGGTGAGGAAGAGCCCGGTCTGCCCGTACCAGGAGGGGATGCCCGCCACGGAGGGATCGGCCGCGAAGGCGCCGCGCGGGTGCTTGTCCAGGCCGATCGCGACGGTCAGGTCGTGCTCTCCGGTCTCGATGGCGCGGGCGGCCAGCGCGAGGGCCGTACCGGCCGTGGCGCAGCCGTTGAACACCCCGCGCAGGGGGACGCCGGTCAGGCCGAGACGGCCCACGATGGCGTCCGGGTTGGCGACCTCGTAGCTGCCGATGTAACCGCCCTGGATCTGCGGCCAGGTGACACCGGCGTCGGCGAGTGCGAGCCGTACCGCGTCCGCGCCCATGTCCAGTGCCGGCTTGCCGGGGAAGCGGCCGAAGGGGTGGAGTCCGACTCCGATGATGACGGCCTCGGTCACGGTGTCTCCTCCTCGGCCGGGGCGAACGCGAAGGTGACGACCTCGGTGCCGTCGCCCTGGACGGTGTAGGGCACGAGTGTGAGCCGCATGGGCTGCCCGATGCGCAGCTTGCCGGGATCGGGTTCGGTGAGGCGTGCCTCGACGAGCAGCTCGCCGGGGAGTTCGACGTAACCGACCGCGTAGGGCTCGAAGGTCTCGGGGCCGTCGTACGGCGGGGACGGCGGGCGGAAGTCCTGGGTGGTGTACGTCCACAGCGTGCCGCGGTCGGCGAGCAGGCGTCGCTTCGACTCCGTGCTCGCGCACCGCACACAGTCCGGGGCGGCCGGGAAGCTCACCAGGCCGCAGTCGGCGCACTCGGAGCCGATGAGCCGGGGCGGGTCGTCGGGGTCGGCCGGCCAGGTGAACAGGTCCTCGGCGACCGGGCGTCGCGTCGTCGTCATCTCAGGCCCCGTTCCGGTTGCCGAGGGCGTCGGCGTTGGGCGCGGCCTTGGCGACGAGGTTCGGGACGACCGAGGACAGCTCCTCGGGTGTCCAGCGGGTCTCGGCGCTCACGCCGGGGCCGCCCACCCAGCCCTCCAGCACGGTGATGCGGTTGCCGGCGACGCCGAAGACCCGGCCGGTGACCTCGCGCGAGGCCGCCGAGCCCAGCCACACCACCAGCGGTGAGATGGCCTCCGGGGTGAGGTCCTGGTTCTGGGCGGCCTGCCGCATCATCTCGATGTCCTCGGTCAGCCGGGTCAGCGCGGTCGGCGCGATGGCGTTCACCGTGACGCCGTAGCGGGCGAGTTCGGCGGCGGCGATGATCGTGAGGCTCGCGATGCCGGCCTTGGCCGAGCCGTAGTTGGACTGTCCGGGATTGCCGAAGATGCCGGACGGGGAGGTCGTGTTGATCACCCGGGCGTCGTTGGCGTGACCGGCCTTGGCGCGCTCGCGCCAGTACGCGGCCGCGTGGTGCAGGGTGGCGAAACTGCCCTTGAGATGGACGGCGAGGACGCTGTCCCAGTCCTGCTCGGTCATCGACACGATCATCCGGTCGCGCAGGATGCCGGCGTTGTTGACCAGCACATCCAGGCCGCCGTAGGCGTCCACGGCGTGCCGGACCAGATGGCCGGCGCCGTCCCAGGTGGAGATGTCGTCGGTGTTGGCGACGGCCTCGCCGCCCGCCGCCACGATCTCGTCCACCACGGCCTGCGCGGGTCCGGCCGAGGCTCCGGCGCCGTCGCGCCCGCCGCCGAGGTCGTTGACCACGACCTTGGCCCCGTGCGCGGCGAAGGCCAGGGCATGGGCCCGGCCGATGCCGTTGCCGGCTCCGGTGACGACCACGACACGGCCGTCGGCCACTTCTTCGGACATCCTCAACTCCTCGGTCAGGAAAGCCGGTCGGCCTCGGCGAGCAGCACGCGCGGGTCCTCGCTGCCGCAGCCGCACCGGCCGGAGACGACCCTGCCCGCGATGCCGAGCGGGGTCTCGGGCAGGGACGACGTGCGCTGCTCCCCCGCGGCCACGAGCAGTTCCCCGTCGCGGTCGCCGAGCCGCCATTCGGCGCCGTTGACATGCGCGCCGCTGCGCTCGGGGCACTCCAGGGCGAGGGCGGGTCCGACGGGCGAGAACAGGCAGGCGGACACACCCACCGCCCGCAGCACCGGTACGGCGGCGGGCCGGGCCAGGACGACCGGTGTCGCCCGGAACATCTCGCCGATGTCGGCGGCCCCGGCGAGGCCCTCCAACGTCTCCGCGGACAGGCCGATCACGGCGTGCGGGCGCAGTTCGCGGTGGAAGACGGCGGTACGGCGGTGGTCCCAGCCCATCGCCTCGGCGATGCCGTACGTCACCTTCAGGGCCCGCAGGGCGCCGATCACGGCGTGTCCCCAGAAGCCCTCGAAGCCGGACGCGGTGAGCAGGGCCCGCCGTCCTGGGGCGAGGCCGTGCTCGCGCAGGCGGGCGGTGGCCCAGTCGGTGTCCCGGGCGAGTTCGGCCCGGGTCAGTTCGGTTTCCCGGGTGCCCCCGGCAGCGGAGAAGCGCACCACGTAGGCGAGTTCGGGGCGGTCGAGCTCCCTCGCCCGGGCCAGGGTTTCGGCGCGGGCCATCAGCTCTTCACCACCCGGGGGAACTTGGCGACGCTGGTCATGGTCTTCAACAGGTCCTCCTCGGGGCGCAGGTCGAGCACCGGCTTGACTCCGGTGCGTTCGCGCACGGCCTCGGTCAGCCGGCCGGACAGGGTGTCGACGTCGCCGGTGAGCGAGGGGTCGTAGCCGACCCGCAGCCGCAGTTCGTCGACCTCGCGGCCGTCGCGGACGATCTGGAAGACTCCGGCGACGGTCTCCGGCTGGTCCTCGACCGCCTGCCAGACGTCCCGCAGCACCACGGACCGTCCCCGCACCAGCGTCTCGTCGCCGCGTCGTCCGGCCACCCACATCCGGGCGTGGGTACGGCCGCAGCCGCAGGTGTCGCCGGACAGGCGGACCAGGTCCTCGCTGCGGTAACGGATCAGCGGCGCGGCCCGGTTGTCCAGGTCGGTGGCGACCAGTTCGCCGAGCTCGCCCTCGGGGACGTCACGCCAGCCGTCCTCGGTCACCTCGACGCACTCCGCGAAGACGGTGTCCTCCCAGAGGTGGAAGCCGTCGTGCTCGCGGCACTCCCAGGCGGTGCCGGTGTCGGCGGCGCTGGTGTACTCGTAGACGTCGATGCCCCAGTCGTTCCGGATGCGTTCGCGCATCCGCCGGCTCAGCGGCTGACCGGCGCAGGAGGCGCCCTTGAGGGAGGAGAAGGCCTCCTTCAGGTCCGTCCTCTCCGCCAGGTGCTCCAGCTCCACCATCTGCGGATACATCATCTGCAGATAGGCCGGCCGGTAGGCGCGCAGCGCCTCGACGACCTCGTGCATCTTCCCCATCCAGGTGTCCACCTCGATCACCACGGCGCCGAGCGCCTGGTAGCCGGGGTCCATGAGGTTGCGGAAGGTGCCGGGCGGACTCAGCACCCGATCGCCGGGGCGGAGGCCGAGTTCCCACAGGTCCCGCACCTGGGCGGTGACCAGCGGTGGCGCGTCCTGCCAGATCTCGGCGAAGAACTCCGGGTCGCCGGTGGTGCCCGAGCTGGAGGACACCGACGTCAGCTCCTCGGCCGGCACGCACAGCAGACCGCCGAACGGGTCGCCCGTGCGGGTCCGGTAGGCGCGCACCATGTCCTTGGTGATGAACGGGACGCGTGCCCTGAAGTCATCGAGGGACCGGACGTCCCGCGGGTGGACCCCGTGCTCGTCCCACAGCTCGCGGTAGAAGGCCGAGCCCGCGTAGGCGTACTCGACGAGCTCCAGGACCCGTTCCTCCTGCCGCGCCCGCAGTGCCTCGCGGGGCATGGTCTCCACCTGCGGCTCGAAGTACCTGTCAGCGGTGTCCCTGTCACCGGCCATGGCGCCTCCTCGCGGCTCAGTGCCCAGATCTTGCAACTATCAGCGCAATCAGTCAACTATTTCTACGGATTCAAATCCGCAGCCGGGGGCCACCTTCCCTTTGGCGCCCGATACAACTAAAATCGCTAACTGATTACATCCATTGCGCCGAGGAGCGTCATGACGAAGATCTGGGTCAACTCCGGGGACTCCCATGTGATGGAACCCGCCGACGTGTGGACCGAGCGGCTGCCCGCGCGGCTCGGCGCCCGTGCCCCGCGCAGCGAGCGCGGGGAGAAGTACGAGATGCTCTACATCGACGGCGAGCGCATCGACCGCCAGCTCGGCGACTTCATGGACGCCATGCGCCCGCCGGGGGCCTGGGACCTGAAGGTCCGGCTCCAGGACCTCGACCAGGAGGGCGTCTGGTCCCAGCTCGCCTTCCCCTCCATGGGGTTCTGGCTCGTGTCGATCACCGACCGGGAGCTGGCCCGGGAGACCGTGCGGGCCTGGAACGACTGGGCGTACGACGAGATCCTCACCAAGAACAAGCGCGTGATCACCACCGCCTGCGTCTCGACGGCGGACGTGGGCGACGCGGTCACCGAGCTGGAGCGGGCGGCCGAGATGGGCTTCAAGGCCGTCTTCCTGCCCTGCTCGACCCGGGAGGGCGAGGAGTACGCCCTCGACCGCTGGGAACCGCTGTGGACCGCGGCCGAGCGGGCGGGCATGGTGCTCGGTTTCCACATCGGCACGGGCGGCCAGAACGTCGTCTTCCGCGGGCCCGGCGGTGCGGTCGTCAACTACATGGAGACGACCTACCCGGGCATGCGGGTGGTGTCCCACCTGGTCGCGGGAGGCGCCCTCGACCGGCACCCGGACCTGAAGATCCTCATCGCGGAGGGCGGCGCGGGCTGGGTGCCGGCCATCGGCGACCGCATGGACGAGGCCTACCGCCAGCACGGCATGTTCGTCCGGCCGAAGCTGAGCCGGCTGCCCAGCGAGATCATCCGGCAGCAGGTGTACGCGTCCTTCCAGCACGACAAGAGCTCGGTGGAGATCGTCGAGTCGACCGGCTACCGCAACGTGATGTGGGGCGACGACTACCCCCACCTGGAGGGCACCTACGGCCACACCCAGGCCACGCTGCACGACCTGTTCGACGGAGTGCCGGACGACGTCCGCGACCGTGTCACGCGCGGCACCTTCAACGAACTCTTCGGCCTGCCGGACCCGACCCCCCAGGCGGCGGCCGTCTGACCGGCGCCGGCGACGGGACACCGGTGACCACTCCCCCGTACCCCTCGTACCCGGACGACCTGGAGCGGCCCGGGCTGGTCAGGACCGGGCGGTCGACCTTCGTCAGGCCCATCCGGCCCGAGGACTCCGACCGCCTGGTCGCCTTCGTGGGCAGCCTCTCCCGGGCGACCCTGGCCTACCGCTCGCTGGGCCCGGTGGTCCGCGCCCGCGACGACGTCATCCGGCGCGGCGCCCACGTGGACTACCTCAACGAGCTGGCGCTCGTCGCCCTGGCCGGCGACGAGATCGCCGGCCTCGTCCGCTATGTCCGCGACCTCGGCGAACCGGAGCACGCCGAGGTCACGTTCACCATCCGGGACGACCATCAGAGCGAGGGGTTCGGCCGGCTGCTCCTGGAGCACATCGCGGCCGCCGCGCGCGCCCGGGGCATCCGGGTGCTGGAGGCCGACGTCCTCGCCGACAACACCCGGATGATCAACGTCTTCCTCGGCTCCGGCTACCGGGTGGAGGCGGGGCCGCCCGGCCAGATCATCCACTTCGAGATCGCCGTCGACCCGCAGGCCCAGGCCGTCGCGCGCGCCGAACGCCGCGAACACACCGCCGTACGGCGCTCCCTGCGGCCCCTGCTCGAACCGCGTTCGGTCGCCGTGATCGGCGCCAACCGCCGCCCCCTGACGATCGGCCACGAGATCGTGGCCAACCTGCTGCGAGGCGGCTTCGACGGCAGGGTGTTCCCGGTCAACCCGCGGGCGGAGCGCATCGCCGGGGTGCGGGCGTACGCGGGCGTACGGGACCTTCCCGAGCCGCCGGACCTGGCGCTGGTGGCCGTGCGCGCCGAGGGCGTGCCCGAGGTCGTACGGGAATGTGCCGAGGCCGGGGTCAGGGCGGTGGTCGTCGTCTCAACCGGCTTCGGGGAGACGGGGACCGAGGGACGCTCGGCCGAGCTGGAGCTGGCCCGCTTCGCCCGCGCCTCCGGGATGCGCCTGGTGGGCCCCAACTGCATGGGCGTGCTCAACACGACGCCAGCGGTGCGGCTGGCCGCGACCTTCTCGCCCGCCCTGCCGACGCCCGGCCGGGTGGCGATGTCGAGCCAGTCCGGGCCGCTGGGGCTCACGGTCCTCGACCACGCCCGGCGGCTGCGGCTCGGCTTCTCCGGCTTCGTGTCGGTGGGCCACGCCGTGGACGTCTCCACCGACGAACTGCTCCAGTGGTGGGAGGAGGACCCGGCGACCTCGGTGGTCCTGCTGCACGTGGAGACGTTCGGCGATCCGCGCCGGTTCGCCCGCGTCGCCCGCCGGGTCGCCCCGCGCAAGCCGATCGTCGCCGTCCACCCGGGCCCCGCGGACTCGGTGGCGAGTTCGCTGTTCGCCCAGTCCGGGGTGATCCGCACCAGCAGTCTCCAGGAGCTGTTCGACGTCGCCCTGCTGCTCGCCCACCAGCCTCCCCCGCCCGGCGACCGGGTCGCCGTGATCACCAACGCGGGCGGCCCAGCGGCCCTGACGGTCGGGGCGTGCACGGCGAACGGTCTGCGCGTGCCCGCGCTGAGCGAGCGCACTCGGCACACGCTCCGCTCGTCCCTCGCGCCCCATGCCGAGGTCACCAACCCGATCGATCTGACCCCCACGGCCACCGCCGCGCACTACCGACAGGCGCTGGAGGCGGCCCTGGCCGACGACGGCGTCGACGCGGCGGTCGTCCTGTTCATGCCGCCGCTCGCGGACAAGCCCGACGAGGTGGCGACCGCCATCCTCGACGCGGCCGCGACCGCCCCGGACAAGCCGGTGGTGGCGAGCTTCCTGGGCGGCGCGGGGGTCGCCGACCTGCTCCACCGGGACCAACTCGTCGTCCCCACCTACACGTTCCCCGAGGCGGCGGCCGCCTCGCTCGGGCACGCGGCGGCCTACCAGGCCTGGCGCAGCACCCCCGCGGGCGTCGTCCCGGATCTCGCGGGAGTCGACGCCGAGCTCGCCCGGTCGCTCGTCGCCGCCCGTGGCCCCGGCCCGGTTCCCACAGCGGCCGTAGTCGAGTTGCTGGCCGCGTACGGAATCGCCGTACGCGACGCACCGCAAGGCCCGGGTCCGGACGCGTTCCTCTCCGTCGGCGCGGACCCGGTCTTCGGGCCGGTGGTCTCGTTCGGTCTCACCGGGGACTACGCCGACCTCATGGCGGACGTCGCGCACCGCGTCACCCCGCTCAGCGACCGCGACGCCCGGGAGATGATCCGCTCGCTGCGCGCGGCCCCGCTGCTGGACGGCCGGGCGGGCGGCCCCGGGGTGGACCTCGCGGCACTGGAGGAGACCGTCCTGCGGGTCTCGGCGATGGTCGACGACCTCCCCCGTATCGAGACCCTGGAACTGCGTCCCGTACGGCTGCTGCCGCCCGGGCACGGGGTCGCCGTCACGCATGCGGCGATCCGACTCGCGGACGACATCGCAGGAGGCGGTCCGGCGTGAAGGTGGGCATCTACTTCGATCTGCGCAACCCGCCGCCCTGGCGTCAGAGCTGGTCGCGGGTCTACGGGTTCGCCCTGGAGATGTGCGAGGAGGCGGAGTGGCTGGGCCTCGACTCGGTCTGGTTCTCCGAACACCACGGCTTCGAGGACGGGTATCTCCCCCAGCCGCTCACCATGGCGGCGGCCGCCGCGGCCCGTACCCGCCGGGTGCGCCTGGGCACCGCGGTCGTCCCGGCGCCCCTGCACGCGGCCCCCGAACTCGCCGAACAGGCGGCGATCGTGGACATCATCAGCGACGGCCGCCTGGACCTCGGCCTCGGCACCGGCTACCGGGTGCCCGAATACCGGCTGTTCGGCGCCGACCTCGCCAAGCGCTACACGACGACCGACCAACGGGTGCGGGAGATCCGCGGCCTGTGGGCCGAGTCCCTGGTCACCCCGGGTCCGGTCCAGGACCCGCTGCCGATCTGGCTCGGCTACCAGGGCCCGCAGGGCGCCCGGCGGGCCGGCCGCCTCGGCACGGGACTGCTGTCCCTGAACCCCGACCTGCTGGAGCCGTACCGGGAGGGTTTGGCCGAGAGCGGGTACGACGCCTCGGTGGCCCGGATGCAGGGTTCGTTCACCACGTTCGTCACCGAGGACCCCGAGGGCGACTGGCCCGTGGTGCGCAGACACCTGGCGTACCAGTGGGACACGTACCGCCGGTACATGGTGGAGGGGACGGACCGGCCGGTGCCACGCCCCATCGACCCGGAGAAGTGGCGGGAGACCGGGCTCGGCGCGAGCGGCGTCGGACAGTTCCTGTACGGCACCCCGCAGGAGACCGCCGAGGCCGTGACGGCGTACGTGGCAGGGTTGCCGGTGGAAGGGGTGTTCCTGTGGGCCTCGCTGGCCGGGATGCCCGAGGAGATGGTGGCCCGCCAGGTCCAGCTCATCGCCGGGAAGCTGCGTCCGCTGCTCGCGGACGTCTGACAGGAGGAACGGATGGGCAACACGACGGCGACCTGGGCGGGCGCGGACTTCCAGGAGCCGCCGCGCAGCCCCGGCGGGGTGGCGCTGTGCGGAGCGTGCCGCGGTTCCGGTTCCTGCCGGCTGGGCGTGCGGCGCGAGCGTCTCGACGACGACGGTGTGGCGTGGTTCGAACTGGCCTGCCCGCGTGACCAGGAGGGCGGCCCCGATGTGGCGCACGGCGGCTGGACGGCGGCCGTGCTGGACGACTGCCTCGGTCATCTGCCGCTGCTGCACCGGGTGTTGAGCGTGACGGCGGAACTGAGCGTGAGCTTCGTCAAGCCGGTGCCGGTGGAACGGCCGCTGGAGGTCAGGGCCTGGGTGGAGCGGCGCGAGGGCTCACGCTGGTACATCAGGGGCGAGATGGTCCTGCTGCCGGCCCGGGCCGTGCTGGCCCGGGCCTCCGGGATCTGGGTGACCCGCGACCGGGGCCATTTCGCCCGGCACGAGCGGTGGCTGGCCGGGCAGGACGCGGCGGGCGGCGGTCAGTAGGACCGCAGGCCCATGCTGCGGGCGATCCCGTTGCGCTGGATCTGGCTGGTCCCCCCGGAGATCGTGGCGACGATCGACTCGCGGTAGCGGAAGCTCATCACGCTCTCCGTGGAGAAGCCGTGCCCCGCGCAGACCTGCATGCCGAGCCGGGCGGCCGCCACGTAGGTCTCCGAACCCTTCAGCTTCGCCATCGAGCCCTCGCGGGTGCACGGCTTGCCCTGGGCGAGCAGCCAGGCGGCGCGGTACGCGAGCAGCCGGGCCGAGTCGATCTCGGTCTGCAGGTCGGCCATGGCGTGGGCGAGGGCCTGGAAGTTGCCGATCGGGCGGCCGAAGGCGTGGCGGGTCCGGGCGTACTCCAGCATCTCGTCCAGGGTGGACTGGGCGGCCCCCAGATAGCCGCCGGTGATGATCACCTTCTCCAGTTCGATGTTGGAGAGCATCACCTTCCAGCCGTCGTCGCGCGGGCCGACGAGGTTCTCCTTCGGGACGCGGACGTCGTTGAGGAAGACCTCGTTGGTACCGAGGATGTGCCGGGCGAGCGTGGGGGTGCGGCGGACCTCGACGCCCTGCGTCGCCGGGTCGACGAGCAGCAGGCTGATGCCGCCGTGCTTCGGCTCGCGGGGACCGGTGCGCACGTAGGTGGCGATGGTGGTGTCGGGCAGTCCGGCGCCCGTGCACCACGCCTTCTGCCCGCGCACCAGGAAGTGCTCACCCCGGTCCTCGGCGGTGGTGCGCAGAGCGGCCGCGTCGGAGCCGCTGTCCGGCTCGCTGAGGCCGACGGCGAGCCGGTGGCGGCCGGTCATGACCTGCTCGCGGATGAAGGCGCGCTGCGCCTCGCTGCCCCATCGGAAGACCGTGATCCCGGGGATGAGCACGCCGATGTAGCACATGGCCACGTCGAAGCTGGCCCGCCCCAGCTCCTCGGCGATCAGGATGAGCTCGAGCGGCCCGCCGCCGTCGCCGCCCTCCTCTTCGCTGAACGGGAGGGAGAACCAGCCCAGATCGGCCATGCCGCGGAACAGCTCGGGCGGTACGACACCCTCCTCGTCCCACCTCTTGGCCTTCTCGGCCGGACACACATCGGCGACGAACTGCCGTGCCGTCGCGCGCAACAGGTCCTGCTCGTCGGTCAGCCCGAAGTCCACGGCCACTCCTCGTCACCACTCGACTATTTATCTACCTCATTATTCTATGTTAGCGGATACATCGCATGCAGGATGATCCTACGGACCTTTCGGCAAGCCCGTCGGCGATCCTTCGCCATCCGCTGCGGCCGGCAGGAGCGGGCAGCGGCGCCGACGACCGTCACGGTCCGCGTGCCCGGGAGCGACCGGCCGACGGCCCCCGCCTCGGCGGCGAGGGGCTCGTGCTCTTCCGGGTCGACGGCCGACAGGTGACCCGCGAGCTGGAGCAGGTGCCCGCGCTCGTACGGGGCGTGCCGCGGCGCCGAGTCGCGGATGTCCCGGCGTGTGACCCGGCACTGCATACGGCCGGTTCGATGCCGGCCGGCCACGCGGGAAATCGGGGTCCGCGACGGAGGGCCCAGGCGGCAGCCTGCCCCGTTTGCCCCTCCGCATCGAGCAGGGGGACCATCGTGCACGCGGCTTCTACCGCTTCCTCGCGCAATGTGAGCCGCTGCGTCAGATCGCCTACGGCATCCGCTCGATCCCCCGGTCCGGATGAACCGCGACAACTGCCGCTCCCCAGCCCGCAGCGTGCGCGCTCTCCATACCTGCGCCGGCTTCGTCCGTACCGGCCGTCAGGCCCAGCTCGCGCAGCCACTTCGCGTCGATCACCGGCGCCGGGCTCGCCGTGTCACCGGCTGCGCCGTCTGCCCGTCGGCGTCGTGCGCGGTGGTCGTCACCCGCCCCCCACTGTGGGCCCCCTTGCGCCTCGGCGGAGCCGACTGTGCGGGATTCCGCGCACCGGTCGGACGTCACCGGAGACCGGCGGCGCAGTCGTGGGCGTCTCCGGCGCGGAGAGGGCCGGTACGCGCGAGGCGTCAGCGCATGCCTGCCGCATCGAGCAGCGTGGCCACCGTGGGGGCGACAAGCCCTCCCGCCGTGTCGGCCTTGATTCCCGCGCGGGCGCTGGCACCGTCGAAGACCAGGCTGAGCTGCCGGGCCAGCAGGTCGGGGTCGTTCGCCCCGCCCCGCTCGGCCTCGGCACGGAAGAAGGCGGTCAGGTTCGCCTTGACCCGGTGGGCCACCCGGCTCGCGGGGTGACTCTGGTCCTTGAGCTCGATCTGCACGGCCAGGTACCGGCAGCCCTGGAAGCCGGGGGAGGCCGCCTGGGTTTCCGCCTGCTCGAAGACGTGCAGGATCCGCTCACGGGGCGGACGCTCGTCGTCCGCCGCGGGAAGGAGCGTCGCCACGTAGGAGGCGGCCTGCTCCTCCAGGCTCGCCGCCAGCAGTTCGTCCTTGCTCTCGAACAGCTGGTACATGGAGCGCTTCGACACCCCCGCCGCCTTGCACAGGGCGTCGACGCCGATGTTGACGCCCTCGCGGTAGGTGAGCGTGGCCACTGCCTCCAGCAGCCGCTCTCGGGAGCTTGACTTCGCCTCAGTGGTCATATGGCGAGGTTAACTCGATTCCGACCCTTTGAAAACCGATCGGTTTACAGTGCGCGCCGGAGCTGATCTCCAGAATAGGTGCGCCGGGCCATGTGCGGCGCACCCCGCCTCCCTCGCCTGCGCTGATCGGTGCCTTCAGAGCCTCGATCAGCGCAGGGCACCCCACACCATGGTGGATACGGACTCAGTGGGCGATCACGGGCTCACCCTCCGACGGCGCCAGAGGCGCATTCGGTATCAGGAGCACCGAAACGACGGCCCCGACCACGAAGAACCCGGCGCCCCACGCCAGGGTCGCCGTGTACCCCTCGACCCCCGCCTGAGCCATGGTCAGTGCGCTCGGCCTGCGTGAGGCCAGGTAGTCGGTCGTCGCCGATGAGGCCACGGTGGTCAGCAGCGCCGTGCTGATCGAGCCACCCACTTGCTGACCGGTGTTGATCAGCGCCGAGGCGACACCGGAATCCTCGTGATGGATGCCCGCGGTCGCGCCCTGGAACGCGGTGGTCATCACTCCCCCGAGGCCGAGCCCCAGCAGGATCATGCCGGGCATGATGTGGGCGACGTAGGTGCTGTCCAGCTCGAGCTGGGTCAGCAGGGCCATGCCGGACGCGGCGACCAGGAAGCCGGCGCCGATCACGAGCTTCGGGCCGACCCTGGGCAGCAGCAGCGAGGGTGCCGTGGTCGACGCGGCGACGATACCCGCGACCATCGGCAGGAACGCCAGACCGGTCCTGATCGGCGAGTAGCCGATGCTCGCCTCCAGGTAGTAGGTCAGGAACAGGAAGATCGAGAACATCCCCATACCGATGACGAACACCGCCAGGAACGAACCGCCGCGGGTCCGGTCGAGCACGAGGCGCAGCGGCAGCAGGGGATGCGCGGCCCTGGACTCCAGCCACACGAACACCGCGAGCAGCAGGACACCGACGATCATGGAGCCGAGGGCCACGGGATCGGTCCAGCTCGTGGACTCGACGTGGGCGAACCCGTAGACGATGGCGAACAGCGCCGCGCTCACCACGGCGGTGCCGGGAATGTCGAGTCTGGGCCGCTCGGCGACCGCGGGCTTGGCCAGCAGCAGCACCGCACCCACCAGGGCGACGACAGCGAAGATCACGTTCACGTACATCACCCAGCGCCACGAAGCCCATTCGGTGAGCATGCCGCCGAGCAGCAGCCCGATCGCGCCGCCGGCACCGGCCAGCGCACTGAAGATGCCGAACGCCTTCGGCCTCTCGGCCGGGTCGGTGAAGGTCACGCTGAGCAACGAGAGTGCCGCCGGCGCGAGCAGCGCGGCGAAGAGCCCTTGAGCCACGCGCGCCGCGACCAGGACGCCGAAGCTTCCTGCCGCTCCGCCGAGGACGGATGCGCCCGCGAAACCGATCAGGCCGGTCAGGAAGGTGGTGCGCCGGCCGAACAGGTCGCCGAGTCGGCCGCCGAGCAGCAGCAGGCTGCCGAACGCGAGGGCGTAACCCGTGATGACCCACTGCCGGCTGCCGTCGCTGAAACCCAGGTCATGTTGCGCCGCGGGCAGCGCGATGTTCACGACGGTCGCATCGAGGGTGACCATGAGCTGCGCCGTGCCCAGCACGCCCAGCACCCACCAGCGCACGGCATGTGAGCCGCGGCGGCCCGAGTCTGTTGGTCCGGAGGCGGGCGCCCCGCGGTCGAAGGTGGTACTCACTGTTCCCCTTGGTTGCTGTCCGTGGGCCGATCACCGGCCCGGAAACCGATCTGTTTCCACGTAGAAAAACAGATCGGTTTCCACAGCGCAAGCGAGACGGGAGGAGAGGTCGCCGCCACCGCACTCCAGGGACACGGAACGACCCGCCGAAGCCGGGCACCCACTGGGCTTGCGCCCGGAAACCGATCGGTTTACGGTATGGAAAACCGAACGGTTTACCCTGTCTGGAGGCAGTCATGACCGCTTTGAAGGGCGCCAACGTCTTCGTCACCGGCGGCAGCCGCGGCATCGGCAAGGCGCTGGTGGAGGAGCTGTACACGCGCGGCGCCGGCAAGGTCTACGCCACGGCCCGGGACCCGCGCAGCGTGACGCACCCCGACGCCGTACCGGTGGCACTGGAGGTCACCGACCCGGCCTCCGTGGCGGCCGCCGCCGCGCAGGCCCAGGACGTCACCGTGCTGGTCAACAATGCCGGCGCGTCGGTCGGCGCGTCCTTCCTCGACTCCCCGGTCGACGACGTACGCCGGGAGTTCGAGACCAACTTCTACGGCCCGCTCCTTCTCACCCGGGCTTTCGTACCGATCATCGAGCGCAACGGCGGCGGCCACCTCCTCAACGTGCACTCCGTGCTCTCCTGGATCGCGCTCGGCGGCTCCTACAGCGCCTCCAAGGCCGCCCTGTGGTCGCAGACCAACTCCCTGCGCCTGGAGCTCCAGCCGCGCGGCATCGCCGTCACCGGACTGCACGTCGGTTACGTCGACACGGACCTGGCGAAGGGCGTCGACGCGCCCAAGTCCGACCCGCGTGCCGTAGCCGCACTCGCCCTCGACGGCGTCGAGACGGGCGCGTACGAGGTGCTCGCCGACGACATCTCGCGGCAGGTCAAGGCGGGTCTGGCCGGCGACCTGGCCGGCCTGTACCCCCAACTGGCGAAGTAACCCCATCACACCCAAGGAGCCGACGAGATGTCCAGCCACGAGCCACGTCCCACGATCCATGTTCCGGGGACCACCAGCCACACCATCGCCCCACGCACGCGACTCGACGGCCGCGAGGGAACCCTGCGCTACCTCAAGGCGGGCACCGGCGCCCCCCTGGTCCTGCTGCACACCGTGCGCACCCAGGCCGAGCACTTCCGCCACCTGATCCCGCTGATCGCGGACCACTACACCGTGTACGCCCTCGACCTGCCGGGGATGGGCTACTCCGAGATCGTGCCCGAGGCGTCGTACGACGAGCCGGCCATGCGCGCGGGCGTCGAGCGACTCCTGACCGAACTCGACCTCCACGACGTGACGTTGCTCGGGGAGTCCATGGGGGCGGTGCTCGCCTTGACCACCGCAGCCGATCTTCCGGAGCGGGTCCGGCGAGTCGTCGCGGTCAACACCTACGACTTCCGCGGCGGAATCGCCCGGTCCGGCCTCCTCGCCCGTGTGGTGGTCAGCGGTGTTCTCGCCCCGGGGGTGGGCCCGGTGATCGCCGGGGTGGAGCCCAAGCCCGCTCTCACCAAGATCATGCAGGGTGGGCTCGGCGACAAGAGCGCGCTGCGGGAGGACTACGTGGAGGAACTCCTCCAGGTGGGCGGGCGCTCCGGCTACCCGGCCGTCGCGCGGGCCGTGTACCAGGCTCTGCCCAGCCTCATCGCGGCCCGCTCGCGCTACCCCGAGGTCAAGGCGCCCGTCCACCTCGTCTACGGCGAGAAGGACTGGTCCCGCCCCTCGGACCGGCAGGCCAACAAGCAGCTGCTCCCGGCCGCCGACTTCACACAGGTTCGGCAGGCAGGCCACTTCATCGCCCTGGAACGGCCCGACGTGCTGGCCAGCCTGTTGAACGCGGCGGCCTGACCCCGGACCACCGAACCAAGGAGCAGTCCGAGGCGGCGGGTGCCGGTGCCGCCGAGGAGCAGTCGCTGGACCGCGTTCGCACGCTCGTCGTCGCCGGTTACCGCGAACGGAACACACCGAGCCGTAAGCCCCTGGCGGGCTGGGGCGACCACCGGAGCGTCCAGTGCGTCTTTCGAGAGGACAGATCATGAAAATCACCGTTATCGGTGCGGGAGCGATCGGCGGCAACCTCGCACGCAAGCTCGGCGAAGCCGGTCACGATGTCCAGGTGACCGACTCCCGCGGGCCCGAGACCGTCGCGCCCCACATACGGGAAACCGGCGCCCGCGCCGTGGCACTCGAGGACGCCGTGAAGGACAGGGACGCCGTCATCCTGGCCATCCCCTTCGGGGCGGCCGGGCAGCTGGCCGCTCTGTTCACCTCCGTCCCCGACGAGACGGTGGTCATCGACACCTCCAACTACTACCCGCACCTCAACGGGCGGATCGAGGCAGTCGAGAACGGTGTGACGGAGAGCCTCTACACCTCCGAGCTCCTGGGTCGCCCCGTCGTCAAGGCGTGGAACGCCGCCCTGGCCGAAACCCAGCGCACGAAGGGTGTCCCGGCGGGCACTCCGGGCCGTATCGCCATCCCGGTCGCCGGCGATGCCGAAGAAGCGAAGCATGTGGCGATGCGCCTGGTGGACGACACCGGATTCGACCCCTACGACGCGGGAGCACTGGCCGACTCCTGGCGTCAACAGCCGATGGGCCCCGCCTACTGCACCGAGCTGACCCGCGATGAGCTGCCGGCAGCCCTCGCCGCGGCCGATCGCGTCAAGGACACGGCTGTCCGGGACAGCATGGCAGAGCGCTTCGCCGCCCTCGGTTCCGATCCCAGCCTGGAGGACGTCGTCGAGATGAACCGCGCCGCCCACCGGTGACCACGCCTGGCGTCGGCCCACGGCGCCCACCCCTTACGAGACGTTCCCGACGGCTCTTCCCGTACGGGGCACCTCGGCCGGGTTCCGCGCACGCCCGGTCCGTGGCGGCGGGCGGTTCCGCTCCCGGTCGGTCGAGCACATCGTCGCGGGCCGCTGGCCCAGTCTGGGGACCCCCGCCGCGTCCACCACGAGCAGATCTCGGCCTGGCGGGCGGTACTGAAATCGAGGGCGTCCGCCAGACCGTACGCCGCCGAGGAACGGCCGCACAACCGGGCTCGAAGTCGGTGCCGACGGCGCGGGTCCGGGCTACGGGCTACGGGCTACGGGCTCAGCGTCCTGCGCCGGTTGGACGCGTGATGGCTGTGGAGCCGCATCCTCCCGACCACCCCGACACGCGGCACCCGCACGCCCCCGCCCCATGACGAGTTCGAGCAGGCCATCCGGGCCTGGGCGACGCGCGCTTCGCGCTGCTATGAACGATGCCGTAGACGGCGAGATCACAGGCGCGTACCGGTACGGGGCTCGCGGGGGGAAGTGTTCGGTCAGTAGCGTGGGCAGCACTTGGCGACTTTGGCGGCCCGAAACCCATGGCCACCGCACTGGATCCTCCGGGATACTCGGCTCGTGCTCGTGAACTTTGACGGGGTCACTCCGATGCCGCGAACGCTGCTGGTCAGTGAGTTCCTGCTCCGCCCTGACTTCCAGGTCGACCTGGACGGACCTTTGCTCGTCGAGGCGGGTGACCGGGTCGCATACGAGGGTCGCACCGTCGTGGTGACCCGCCCGACCGGAGAGCGGCGTAGACACCCAGTCCGGGACAGCTACTGGATCTGCCGCTGCCAGTCCGGAGCAGAGCTGGCATGCCGGTTTCGATGATGGTGCCTTTAAAGGTCAGGCGGTCGACGATGGCCGCGCAGAGGCGGGGATCGGTGAAGGTCTTGGTCCTGCAGCCCAAGGACTCGTTCGGGGCGATCGCAACGCTGTTCTCCTTCGCAGGGTGGCGTGGACGAGGCCGTCGGCCCGGGACATCAGCGGCGTGAGCCCCTCCGGTGTGGATGCGCTCGCACGGCCTTCACCGAAGGCCGGTTGACGTTGTCGACGAGTGCCACGGCACGGCCCGGCAGCGGGTCGACCACGCTGAGGTGTCCGCTGCCGGAGGCGAGCACGGCGTGCGCGACGGGCGCCCCGCTCCCCCGGCGTCGAGCTGTACGACACGGTCACGTCGGCAAGGCCAAGCACCCAAGCCGGGAACAGCCGGTCCGGCGGCACGGTTGCACGACGAGGGAGCGGTGCGGCACGGGCGGGAACACGGAGGTCACAAGGTCGTCCGCCCCACCGGGCTCCGGCCCGCAGGATCGCCGTACGCTCACCACGCACTCGTACCAAGACATATGTCTGCAGGAGGACTGTTTTCATGACTGACCGGCCCTTGACTCTCATGGCGGTGCACGCTCACCCCGACGACGAGGCCACCGGAACCGGAGGGGTCCTCGCGCGGTACGCGGCGGAAGGCATCCGCACGGTTCTCGTGACGTGTACCGACGGCGGTTGCGGTGACGGACCGGGGGGTGTCAAGCCGGGCGATCCCGGTCACGATCCGGCGGCCGTCGCCTCGATGCGCCGTCAAGAACTCGAGGCGAGCTGTGAGGTCCTGAAGGTCAGCGATCTGGAGATGCTGGACTACGCCGACTCCGGGATGGCGGGCTGGCCGGGCAACGACGCCCCAGGATCCTTCTGGCAGACCCCCGTGGAGGAAGGCGCGGCCCGACTCGCGGAACTAATGGAGCACTACCGACCCGATGTGGTCGTCACCTACGACGAGAACGGCTTCTACGGCCACCCCGACCACATCCAGGCCCACCGCATCACGATGGCGGCGCTGGAGATGACCGAGCTGGCACCGAAGGTGTACTGGACCACGATGCCCCGCTCGGGGATGCAGCGGTTCGGCGAGATCATGCGCGAGTTTCAGGAGGACATGCCGGAGCCGGATCCTGACGAGGCCGCCGCCATGGCCGAGATCGGCCTTCCCGACGACGAGATCACCACGTGGGTGGACACCACCGCGTTCAGCGGTCAGAAGTTCGACGCACTGGCGGCGCACGCCAGTCAGGGCGAGAACATCTTCTTCCTCAAGATGGGCAAGGAGAGGTTCGGCGAGTTGATGGGCATGGAGACCTTCGTCCGTGTCCAGAACGCCACCGGCGCGGCCGTACCCGAGAACGATCTCTTCGCCGGACTGCGCTGATCCGCCCGGCCGACCGGCCCCTGGCCGTCAGCCTTGGCTCCGGTGGGCCGCCACCAGGACCGAGAAGAACGCCCCGACGCCGGCGCTCAAGACGATCAGTAACAGTTCGCAGACCCGCAGCAACCGGGGCATGACGTGGGCGGGTCCAGGGCGGCCGCCCAGTTGTGAATCAACGCGTCCCTGCGGATCGACCGTCGCCCGCACGCGCTGTCCCACCGCCAGCCGCGTCCCCATCGCATCCAGGCGGCGGTGCGGCAGCCCCGCCGGCGCGGCGACGTCGTAGGCGTACGAAATCCCCGTCTGCACGCCGATGTCGTTGACGTCGCGGTGCACGTGCTCCGTCAGGACGGTGACCGTCACCTCGCGGCCTCGGTCGTGCAGAACCTCCTGGCCGGCGAGTATCGTCCCGGCGACGAGGTGCACCACGAATACCGCGCCCACCGCCCACCCCACCGCGCTGTTGTCCGCGCCGGTCGCCACCCACGCCGCCGCACCGACCAGCCCGCCTCCGCACAGCGCCCCGCAGACCACCCAGGCGTCACTGCGCGCGTACGCCCAGTGCTCGTACCACCGCAAGAAAAAGATCAGCAGGACGCCAACCCCGATCCCCACCGGCGGCCCCGCCGCCACCCACACCCCGCCCGGCCTCCGCACAGCGCCCCCGTCCAGCACCGCCGCACACCGACATGCCCACGCACCAGCATGAGGCGAAACCGGTCA
Organism: Streptomyces sp. NPDC005811; assembly: GCF_040630405.1. Taxonomy (NCBI): domain Bacteria; kingdom Bacillati; phylum Actinomycetota; class Actinomycetes; order Kitasatosporales; family Streptomycetaceae; genus Streptomyces; species Streptomyces sp. NPDC005811. The sequence goes on along the minus strand of NZ_JBEXXK010000011.1, from coordinate 176,406 downwards.
CCACACCAGACCGGGGACCGCACAGCGAAGGGCCGGGCCAGGCTCATGCCGCTGCCCGACCACCCGCCTGCGAGCCACAGGGCCTCACCCGCCCTGCCCCGTGTCGTCCACGACGTCCGGGCAGGGCGTGAGAACGGCATCGTCAACGCGCTCACCCAGGCAGTCGGTCACCCGCGCCCGCGTGGCAGGCCTGCTCACCGTGGCCCTCCGGGAGGCTGACGACCCGGTCACCGGACCCGCCTCACCCGACCCGGCCACCCGCCGCAAAGGCGCCTTCCGGCCTGTTCCGGCCTGCTCCGGCCTGTTCCGGCCCACGTGTCCACGTGGGGCGGTGCCCCGCCGTTCGCCGTTAGCTTCGGTCTGCCGCGCGAGAACCACCGCGCGGCCGCCGACGACGGCGCGGCTCCCCGGTCCGGGAACCACGGAAGGAATCCCCGTCATGAACAACCCTGGCATGCCCATGTCCCCCTTGCGGGCCACCAGAAGGTCCTTCGTGAGGGCCGCCGGTGTCGCCACCGCCCTGCCCTTCGCCCCCGCTCTCGCCGACCTGGCCCTGGCCCGGCCCGCCCGGGCCGCCGAGGCCGGTGAAGCGCCCGAGCTGCCCGACTACGCGCCGGTGCCGGATGCCGCGGTCGGTCCCGCCGTCAACGCCGACGGCTACTACGTCGGCCGGATCGGCGGTCAGCTCCACTGGGTCACCGACGGCTTCTACCAGGCCATGTTCCTCACCACCAGCACCGGAGTCGTGGTGGTGGACGCCCCGCCGACCATCGGCCACAACCTGCTGCGGGCCATCCGGGACGTCACCGACGCCAACGGCAGACCGTCGGACGTCACGCACGTCGTCTACTCGCACAGCCACGCCGACCACATCGGCGCCGCCGCCCTCCTCGGCCCCCGCGCCCGCCGTATCGCGCATGTCGAGACCGAACGCTTCCTGCGCCGGGACAAGGACCCGACCCGGCCGCTGCCCCACATCACCTTCAAGGACCGCTACACCCTCAGGGTCGGCGGCGAGACCCTCGAACTGGCCCACCACGGCCCGAACCACTCCCCCGACAACATCTTCGTCTACGTGCCGCGGCAGCGGACGCTGATGGTGGTCGACGTCATCTACCCCGGCTGGGTCCCCTTCAAGAACCTGGCCGTCTCCCAGGACATCCCGGCCTGGGTCGAGGCCCACCAGGTCGCCATGAGGTACCCGTGGCAGACCCTGGTCGGCGGACACCTGGGCCGGCTCGGCCGGCGCGCGGACGCCGTCGTACAGCAGCAGTACATCGACGACCTGGAGGCCAGCGCGCGGCAGACGCTGGAGTCGCTGGACCCGACGCCGTTCTTCGCCAAGTACCAGCAGTCGGGCAACTCCTGGGCCATCTTCAAGACCTACCTCGACGCCGCGGCGCGCCGGGCCGCCGAGCCGGTCGCGGCGAAGTACACCGGCCGGCTCGCCGCCGCCGACGTGTTCACCGTGGACAACGCCTTCGCCATGATCGAGTCCCTGCGCATCGACCAGGGACTCCTCGGGCCCTTCGGTATCCGGCCGTAGCACCACCCCTTCCGCACACCTGAGGACAACCATGCACCGTTCCTTCGCCCTCCCACGCCCCCGCCCCGCCCTGCTCGCGCTCTCCCTCGCCCTGACCACAGCCTGCGCCGCGCTGTTCGTCGGTGTGCAGGACTCCGCGGCCGGTGACGGCGCCACCGGTGGCGACACGCCGGCCCGCGTCGGTGCCGAGCGGCGTGTTCCCGCCGGCTTCACCGAACAAAGGGTCAAAGTGGGGGATGTGCACATCAACTACGTACGAGGGGGTCACGGGCCCACCCTCGTCCTGCTGCACGGATTTCCCGAGACCTGGTTCGAGTGGCGCGACCTGCTGCCCGAGCTGAGCCGGCACTACACCGTCGTCGCCCCCGACCTGCGTGGCGCCGGCAGGAGCGACGCACCGGCGGGCGGCTACGACAAGAAGACGATGGCCGCCGACGTCAACGGACTGCTGCGCGAGATCGGGCTGGACCGGGACATCCGTCTCGTGGGCCACGACATCGGCACCCAGGTCGCCTACGCCTACGCGGCCGCCCACCCCCGCCAGGTCCACCGGCTGGTGCTGAGCGAGGCACCGATCCCCGACGAGAGCCTGTACACGTTCCCGTCGCTGACCGCGCAGGGGCCCGGCGCCTGGCACTTCGGCTTCTTCGACCTGACGAACGGCCTGCCGGAGAAGCTGATCGACGGCAAGGAGGAGACCTGGGTCGACGGCTTCACCAACTCCCTGGAGGTGAACAAGGACGCCATCGGCCCGGCCCGGGTGAAGGAGTTCGCCTCGTACCTCCGGGACGACGCGCACCTGCGCGCCAGCCTCGAGTGGTTCCGCGCGTTCCCGCAGGACATCGCCGACAACGAGGTCTACCGCAGGACCAAGCTGCCCATGCCGGTGCTGGCCATCGGCGCGAGCAACAGCCTCGGCAACGAGGTCCGGAAGCAGGTCCGCGGGTACGCCCGCCATGTCACCGGCGCGATCGTCGCCGACTCCGGTCACTGGATCTACGAAGAGCACCCCGCCGAGATGACCCGCCGTCTGCTCGGCTTCCTCGACTGAACCGCCTTTGCGACAAGGAGCGATCATGCTGAACCAAGGTGAGCCGCCGTCCCGTCGGCAGGTGGTCGGGGTGCTCGGCGCGGCTGCCGTCGCCTCGGCGACCGCGTCGGTCCCCGCCGCCGCCCGGCCGGGACGCCCGGCGGCCGTGAAGCCCACCGTCGTCCTCGTGCACGGCGCGTGGGCGGACGCCTCCTGCTGGCAGGAGGTCACCCGGCGGCTCCAGTGCCACGGTCACCCCGTCCTCGCGGCGCCCAACGCGCTGCGCGGCCTCTCCGCCGACGCCGCCGACCTGAACAGCTTCCTCGCCCAGCGGGTGACCGGGCCGGTCATACTGGTCGGCCACTCCTACGGCGGGGCCGTGGTGACGAACGCGGTCACCCCCGCCGTGGACGTCAGGGCCCTGGTCTACGTGGACGCCTTCGTGCCCGCGCAGGGCGAGACGGTCCTGAGCCTCCAGGGCGAGGGGGCCGACCCCGCCGCGCTGTTCGACCAGGTGGTCCACGAGCAGCACGGCGAACAGACCGTCGACCTCTACATCAAGCCGGCCCTGTTCGGGGACCTCTTCGCGGGCGACCTGGCCCCCGCCACGGCGCGGCAACTGGCCGCCGCGCAGCGCCCCGTCGCGCTGTCCGCACTGCTGGAGCCTTCGGGCCCGCCCGCCTGGCGGAGCCTGCCGAGCTGGTACGTGCTGGGCACCGAGGACCACATCCTGCCGCCCGCCCGGCAGCGGTCCATGGCCCGGCGGGCCCGCAGCAGGATCATCGAGACCGCCGGCTCCCATCTCGTCATGCTGTCCCGGCCGGGCGTCGTCGTGGACGCCGTCCTGAGCGCCGTACGCGCCACCGCCTGATCCCCGCCCGCCGGGGCCCGGCCGCCGACCTCCGGCGGCCGGGCCCCGCTCTCCCCCTCCTGCCCCACCCCGGAAGGCCCACGATGGAACTGAACCTGCGAGGAAAGAGCGCGGTGGTCACCGGTGCCGGCAAAGGCATCGGACTGGCCGTCACCCGGGCCCTGGTGAGCGAGGGGGTACGGGTCACCGCCGGGGCCCGGCACACCTCCGCCCCGCTGGCCGAGCTGAGCGCGGCCGGCTCCGTCCATGTCGTCGAGACGGACCTGGCGACCCCCGTCGGCCCGGCCGCCCTGGTGGAGCGTGCCGCGGCCGTGCACGGGCCGCCGGACATCCTGGTGAACAACGTGGGCGCCGTCCGCCCCCGGACAGCCGGCTTCGCGTCCGTCACCGACGAGGACTGGACGGCCACCCTGGAGATCAACCTGCTGTCGGCGGTACGCGCCACCCGCGCGGTGCTGCCGCTGATGCTGGAGCGCGGTTCGGGGGCGATCGTCACCGTGACCTCGGTGAACTCCAGGCTGCCCGACCCGCTCGTCATCGACTACAGCGCGGCGAAGGCGGCGCTGCTCAGCCTCAGCAAGTCCCTGTCGAAGGAAGTGGGTCCGCGCGGGATCCGGGTCAACACCGTGAGCCCGGGCCCGGTGGCCACGGATCTGTGGCTGGGCGAGTCGGGGGTGGCCGCGACCCTGAGCCGGGCCGGCGGGCCGGACCCGGACGCGGTGGCCGCCCGGGCCGCCGGGCAATCCGTCAGCGGCCGCTTCACCCGCCCGGAGGAGGTGGCGGACCTGGTACTGCTGCTCGTCTCGGACCGGGCCGGCAATGTCACCGGCTCCGACTTCGTCATCGACGGCGGGCTGATCAGCACGGTGTAGGGAGCGGGCCCGGTGGTCTCACGCGGGTGAGCGCGTCGTACTCGACGCCGCCTCCGCCACCATCCGCGCCAGCTCCACCCGTGAGTGGATCTGGAGCCTCTGGAAGACGTGCCGCAGGTGGTAGTCCACGGTGTGGGGCGACACGGACAGCAGCGCGGCCGTCTGCCGGTTGGTCAGACCGCGCGCCACATGCACCGCCACCAGCCGCTGCGCCCTGGTCAGTTCGGCCCACTCCAGGCTCCGGACCCGGTACGGCGCCGGGACCCGCGGCGGCCGGGCGGGCGCGGTCAGCCGGACCACCGCCCCCACCAGCGCGCGGCCGGCCCAGACGCCCTCGCAGAGCCCCGGGCGCGCCCCGGACGCCAGCACCACCCCCGACGGCGGCGGAGCCGGAGCCTCCGTCCGGGACGCGACCTCACGGCGGGCCCACTCCCACAACGGCGCGCGGTCCGCGGCCCGTGCCAGGACGGCCGCCGGGCCGTTCACCAGGAAGGTGCTGTCGCCGACCGCCACGACGGGGCCGTCGGCCGTGCGCCGTGCCCTGAGGAAGCGTTCACGCAGCAGCCGGGGGTCGTCGATGATCGTCGGGTGCATGGGGTCTCCACAACGCCTTTCACGGGCCTCGGACTCAGCGGGTCCCGACGCTACGCGGGGCGCGGTGCGGGATATGTGACCGGAAGGTGACCCCCGGTGCCGCGTTCCGTTCCGGCCGCGACCTCGTAGACTCCGGTCCTGTGCGTGTGACGGTTCTCGGCCCGCTGCGGGCCTGGCGGGAGGGGACGGAACTCGAACTCGGCCCGCCCAAGCGCAAGGCCCTGCTGGCGCTGCTGCTGACCCAGGCCGGCCGGCCCGTGCTGACGTCCGAGATCGTCGAGTTCCTGTGGAGGGAGAGCGCCCCGGACAGCGCGGTCAACGTCGTGCACCGGCACATCGGTGTGCTGCGCGGAACGCTCGGTCCGGTGCTGGTGCGGGCCTCCGGCGGATACCGGCTCCAGCTCGAGACCGAGCAGCTGGACCTGCTGCGGTTCCGCGCGCTGCGGGCCCGGGCGGCGGAGAGCCGGCGGACGGGCGACGACATCGCGGCCGTACGGCATCTGCTGGCGGCCCTCGCCCTCTGGCAGGGGCCGGTCGCCGACGGACTGCCGCCGTCGCTGCGCGCCCACCCGCTGTTCTCGCGCGTCGAACGCGAATACCCGGACGCCGTCAAGGAAGCCGTGGATGCCGCCCTACAGGCCGGTGACGTCCATCTGGAGCGTCTGCTGACGCCGCTGCGGCAGGCCGCCCGCGCCCATCCACTGGACGAGGCGCTGCACGCGCGGCTCGTCACCGCGCTGGCCCGCACCGGGCACACGTCCGAGGCACGGCGGGCCTTCGAGGCCGTCGGCGAACGGCTCGACGAGGAGCTCGGCCTCGATCCCGGCCCGGAACTGACGGAGGCCGCGGCCCGTCTGCACCCGCTCCCGGAGGACCGGGCCCCGTGGGAGCCCACCGGCTCAGTCTCGTGCGAGCCCACCGGCCCGGCCTCGCGCGAGCCTGCCGGCGTGGCCCCGTGGGAGCCCACCGACCCGGCCCCGTGGGAGCCCGCCGACCCGGCCTCGCGCGAGCCTGCCGGCCCGGGCTCGCGGCAGTCCGCCCGCCCGGCCCCGCTGGAGTCCGCCGATCCGGGCGCTGTCTCGTCCGCCCCCTCGGCCGCCGCCCCGGCCGACGGAGTCATCCGCACCCGGCCGGCCCAACTCCCCCCGGACCTGGGCGTCTTCAGTGGCCGGAAGGCCGAGATGGCCCTCGCCCGCAGGCTGCTGCCCGTGGCCGGACCATCGGCCCGGTCCGTCGTCATCAGTGCCATCGGGGGCATGGCCGGGGTGGGCAAGACCACGCTGGCCATCCACTGGGCGCACGAGGCCGCCCCGCACTACCCCGACGGACAGCTCTACGCCGATCTGCGCGGCTTCGATCCCGGCGGCGCGACGGTCGCTCCCGCCCAGGTCCTGCGCAGCTTTCTCGACGCGCTGGGGGTGGCCGCGCACGACGTCCCGCCGACCGTGGAAGCCCAGACGGCGCTGTACCGGAGCCTGCTGGCCGGCAGACGGGTCCTGGTCGTGCTGGACAACGCCCGGGACACCGAGCAGGTACGGCCGCTGCTGCCCGGCGCCGACGGCTGCCTGGCCGTCGTCACCAGCCGCGACTCGCTGTCCGGACTGGTGGCCGAGGGCGCCCGGCCCATCGCCCTCGACGTGCTGGACGAATCCGCCTCCCGGGCCTTCCTGGTCCGTCGCCTCGGCGCGGAACGGCTCGCCGCGCGACCCGACGCGGTCCGCGACATCGTCCAGGCGTGCGCCGGGCTGCCGCTCGCCCTGGCGATCGTCGGCGCCCGGCTGTCCATGAACCCGTACGGCGACCTCGACGTCCTCGCGGCCGAGCTGACGGAGGAGGACGACCGGCTCGGCGTGCTCTCGGCCGGTGATCCGGCCACCGACCTCAGAACGGTCTTCTCCTGGTCGTACCGCGCACTCACCCCGCTCGCCGCCCGCCTGTTCCGGCTGCTGGCCCTGCACCCCGGCCCGGAGGTGTCCCCCGGCGCGGCAGCCGGGCTGCTCGGGCTGCCCCCGGCCGAGGTACGCCCCGCGCTGGCCGAACTCGCCGGTGCCCGCCTGCTCACCGAACGCTTCGCCGACCGGTTCCACTCCCACGACCTGTTGCGCGCCTACGCGGGCGAACTGCTGCGGACCCATGACACCGAGGAGGAACAGGTTCTGGCGCTACGGCGGTTGCTGGACCATCTGCTGCACAGCGCGTACCGCGCGGTGGCCGTCCTCGCACCGCGGCAGGAGCGGCCGGCCCTCACCGAGCCCGCCGCCGGAGCCGCCCCGGCCCGGTTCCACGACCGCGAAGAGGCGGCGCACTGGCTGGAGACGGAGCGTGCCGTCGTGCTCGCCGCGGTCGCCCACGGGCCCGCCCGCGCCCACGCGGCGTCCCGCTGCTGGCAGTTGGCCGCCACGGTCGAACTCCACCTGGACCGGCTCGGCCGCTGGCAGGAGCAGCTCACCCTGCAGAGCGCCGCGCTCGACGCCGCGGAGCGTTCCGGGGACCGGTCCGGGCGGGCCCACGCCCACCGGGCCCTGGGCTTCGTGCACGGAAGGCTGGGCGACGCCGCGGCGGCCGTCCGCCATCTGACCGTCGCCCTGGAGCTGTTCGGGGCGGTGGCCGACCGGGCCGGGGCCGCGAGGACCCAGCGCTATCTGGCCTTCCAGGCGAACCGGGGCGGCCGGTACGAGGACGCCCTTGCCCACTACGGCCTCGCCCACACCCTGTACACGGACGCGGGCAGCCGGATCGGACAGGCCCAGGTGCATAACGAGGTCGGCTGGACCCACATCCTGCGGGGCGACCACGCCCGGGCGCTCGTCGAGTGCCGCAAGGCGATCGACCTGCACCAGCAGCTCGACGATCCCAACGGCGAGGCCGCCGCCTGGGACAGCCTCGGCTACGCGCACCACCATCTGGCGGCCCACGAGCGGGCCATCGAGTGCTACCGCCGTGCTCTGACGCTCTACCGCTGGCTGCACGACGCCTCCCTCGAGGCCGACACCCTGGTCCACATCGGCGACAGTCAGGAGGCCGCGGGGGACCGCGCCGCAGCCGGTACGTCCTGGCGACAGGCCCTGCGGATCCTCGAACGCCTGGACCATCCGGACGCCCGGACGGTACGGGAGCGGCTGGCCCGCTGACGCCGGCGGTGCGGCGGGCCGCACCTTTCGGTCACCTCGCCCCGGCTACCTTGGCCCGGCCGCGCCGCCAGCCGAAGGGAAGTCAGGCCGTGCCCACGATCACCACAGCGGACTGCGTCGACATCTACTACAAGGACTGGGGCAGCGGTCCGCCCGTCGTCTTCAGCCACGGGTGGCCGCTCAACGCGGACGTCTGGGACGGGCAGCTGCGCCTGGTCGCCGAGCACGGATTCCGGGGCATCGCCCACGACCGGCGCGGGCACGGCCGTTCCGACCAGCCCTGGGGCGGGAACCACATGGACCGCTACGCCGACGACCTCGCCGAACTGCTGGAGACCCTCGACCTGCGCGACGTCGTCCTGGTCGGGCACTCCACCGGCGGCGGTGAGATCGCGCGCTACATCGGCCGCCACGGGACGGACCGGGTCGCCAAGGCGGTCCTGCTCGGCGCCGTCCTGCCCCTGATGCTCCGCACGGACACCAACCCCGGCGGGCTTCCCCGCGAGACGTTCGACCGGATGCGCGCCGCGGTGACGGCCGACCGCTCGCGGTTCTACTGGGACCTCAGCGAGAGCTTCTACGGGTTCGACCGCCCCGGCGCCGTCGTGTCCGAAGGGGTGCGCCACGCCTTCTGGCTGTGGAGCATGCAGACGGGGCTGAAGGCCGCTCACGACGGAGTCCGGCAGTTCTCGGAGACGGACTTCCGCGCGGACCTGGCCGCGTTCACCATCCCTACGTTCGTGGCGCACGGTGGCGACGACCGGATCGTCCCCGTGCACCTGTCGGCCGAGCGGACCGCGGAGCTGCTGCCCGACGCCACGCTCAAGGTCTACCCCGGCGCCCCGCACGGGCTGGTGGGCGCCTACCAGGAGGCCTTCGACGCCGATCTGCTGGCCTTCCTCAGGGAGTGACACACGGCTCGCCGTCGGTGTCCCGGATCGCGGTGTCCCGGACCCTGGACAGCTTCTCCCGGATCTCGGCCGCCCAGTCGGGATCCATCTCCGTGAGGATGTCGAACGCCAGCCGCCAGCACTCCCGGGCCTCCTCGGAGGCGCCCGCCTCGGCGAGCGTGTCGCCGAGCCGGCTGAGACTGCCCGCCTCGTTGTAGCGGTCGCCGCTCGCCCGCAGCAGCCGGATCGCGCGCTCGTAGCAGCGGCGGGCCCGGCGCAGGGCACCCAGGTGGTGATGGGCGAACGCCAGGGTGTCCCAGGCCCTCGCGTGCCCCGAGCCGCCGTCGGTCGGGATACGGCGGTAGAGCAGCAGCGACCGCACCGCGCTCGGCACGGCCTCCTCGTACGCCCCCAGCGACGCCTGGTACCAGGCGAGCGCGTTGAAGGATTCGGCCTCGGCGCTGAGATGACCGGCGGCGCGGTACAGGTCGAGCGAGCGCCGCGTGTGCTCGATCGCCAGGACGTCCCGTTCGGTGCGGGTCATCAGCCAGCCGAGCAGCCGCAGGGTGTGCGCCTCGCCCACGGTGTCGCCGAGGGACGCGAACAGCGCCCGGGCCCGGTCGAGGTGTTCCTCGGCCGACGCGTACCGGCGCAGCATGGAGTGCGCGCGTCCCAGTCCGGCGTGCGCGTGCGCCACCCCGAGCGGTTCGCCCGACCGCCGGGCCGCCTCCAGCCCGGTGACCTGGAGGTCCGCCCACTCGTGCCAGTGGCCCACCTTCTCGTAGACGCAGTCGAGCAGCCGGGCGAGCCGCCAGGCCTCGCGGGTCCGGCCGTCCTCGACCGCCTGGCGGACGACCGCCGTCAGCGTCAGGCGCTCCTCCTGGAACCACCGCACCGCCGCCGCCACATCGGCGGGCTCGGCCGCGGGAGCCGGCCCCATCCCGTCCGGCAAGGTGAACTGGTGCGCCGGGTCCAGCAGCAGCACGGCCGCGTGGGCCGTGCGCAGACAGTGCCGGAGCAGCCGCTCCCGCGCCGCGTCCCGGTCCTCGGCGGTGTCGTACGACTCGGTCGCCTCCCGTGCGTAGGCGCGCAGCAGGTCGTGCAGCCGATGGCGGCCCCGCGCCTCCTCGCCGACGAGGTGCGCCCGGACGAGTTCGGCCAGCAGCGGACGGGTGCCGCGGGCGGTGAGCCCGCCCAGCGCGGCGGCGGAGGCGATGTCGAACGTCGCTCCCGGATGCAGCGACAGCAGCCGGAACAGCCGGGCCGTACCGGCGGAGAGGGTGCGGTACGACCAGCCGAACACGGCCCGGATGTCGGTGAGCGGGTCCGTGCCCTCGAAGGCGTCCAGGCTGCCCTTGGCCTCCAGCAGCTGTTCGGCGGTCGCGGCGAGCGGCAGCAGCGGGTTCATCAGCGCGCGTGCCGTGATGACGGACAGGGCCAGCGGCAGTCGCCCGCACAACGCGATGATCGTCTCCACGGCCTCCGGCTCGGCCTCGACCCGGTCCGCGCCGAGCCGTCGTACGAGACTCTCCCGGGCGCTCCCGGCGGACATCACGTCGAGCTGGAGCGGGTGCGCGCCGTGGGCCGCCACCAGACTGCTCAGCTGGTTGCGGCTGGTGATGAGGACCAGACACCCCGCGGACCCGGGCAGCAGCGGCCGGACCTGCTCCGCGTCGCGGGCGTTGTCCAGCAGGACCAGCATGCGCCGGTCCGCCAGGAAGCTGCGGTACAGGGCGGCCTGGGCGTCGAGCCCGTCGGGGATCTGCTGGGGCGGGACCCCCAGGTTCTCCAGGAAACCGCGGATCGCCTCGGCGGGCGTCATGGCCGAACCGTTGAGATCGAAACCCCGGAGGTTGACGTAGAGCTGCCCGTCCGGATACCGGTCGGCCACCCGGTACGCGAGATGGATGGCGAGGGTGGTCTTGCCCACGCCCGCCATCCCGCCGATGGCACTGATGATCATCGTGGGCGAGACGGGAGCGGTGCGTCCGCCGGGGACCAACTGCCGCAGCAGACCGTCGACCTCGTCCTCCCTGCCGACGAAGTGCGCCGGTTCGGCGGGCAGTTGGGCCGGGCGGGGCAGAACCGCCCGGTATCCGGGCCGGGACGACGGTCCGGACTCCTGCCCGGCCTGGTCCGCCGCCGGAGGGGCGGCGGGTGCCGCGGCCAGGATCCGCCGGTGCGCCTCGGCCAGCAGCGGGGAGGGCCGGACCCCCAGTTCGGTGCGGAGCCGGCCGGCCAGGACGTGGAAGACGTCCACGGCCTCGGCCTGCCGCCCGGACGCGGACAGCGCGAGCATCAGCCTGCTGTGCACGTGTTCGTCGAGCCGGTGCTGGTCCGCCAGCGCCTGAAGAGCGGGCAGGACCGGACCCGCCTCGCCGTGCCGCAGCGCGAGGTCGGCCGCCTCCACGGCGACCGTCAGCCGCTCGTTGTCTAGCTGCGTGAACAGCGGATGCCCCCGCACCTCCGTGCCGATCCCGGCCGCCACCGGGCCACGCCACAGGGCGAGGGCCCCGGCGTAGAGGCGTACGGCCTCCCCGGCGCGCCCCCCGTCACGGGCGTCCCGGGCCCGCGCGTAGAGCTCCCGGAAACGCAGCAGATCGAGCGAGTCCGCGTCCACCGCGATCCGGTAACCGCCGCCGCCGCCCCCCACCAGCCACCGCCCCGCCGCCATCCGCGGCAGACCCGGTTCGATCGTCCGCCGCAGCGCGCCCGCGTAGCGCCGCAGGACGTTCGTCGCGCTGGCGGGTTCCGCGCCGCCCCACAGCAGGTCGACCAGAGCGGCCAGCGACACCGCGTTGCCCGCGTTGGCCAGCAGCACGGCGAGCATCGCCTGTTGCTGCGGGGGCCCGGCGTGCAGTTCCGTGCCGTCCCGCCACACCCGTACCGTGCCGAGTACGGCGAAGCGCACCTCGGACGTCGCGACCATCCCTTCCTCCACCGTTCGCTCTCAGTCGGCCGGCCGCAGCAGGCGCCCCAGGGCGGTGCGTGAGGTGACGCCCAGCTTCGGGAAGACGCGGTGGAGATAATTGCTGACCGTCCGGTGGGAGAGATAGAGCCTCTCGCCGATCTCCCGGTTGGTGAGCCCCTCGGCGGCCAGCAGGGCGATCTGCAACTCCTGGGGGCTGAGCAGCTCGTGCGCTCTCGGGACCCGCTGCGCACTGGCCTCCCCCGAGGCACGCAGCTCCCGGCGGGCCCGCTCGCCGAACACGACCGCGCCCAGCGCGTCGAACGCGTCCCGGGCGGCCCGCAGCGGGCCCCGGGCCTCCCGGTCGCGGCGCCTGCGCCGCAGCCACTCCCCGTACGCGAGCTGGGTACGGGCCCGGGCGAACGGCCAGCGCGTCAGATCCGCGGCCAGCGCCTCGGCGAAGAAACGCTCGGCGTCGGCGTCCTCGTGCGCCAGCACGGCCCGCGCGAACCGCACCCCCACGTGCAGCGCGGTCGAGGGCGTGGCGCCGGCGACGGCCTCCATCCGGCGGACGATGTCCCGGATCTCCTCCGTGCGGTGCGCCCGGTGCGCCACGTCGACGAGATCGATCAGGCCGTAGCAGCGCAGCGCCGGGTGGTACGCGGCGGCGGCCGGATCGTGCAGTTGCCGCAGCTGCCCCAGCGCCTCGTCGAACGACTCGTGTGCCGCCGCCACCTGGGCGAGAGCCATCCGGGCGGTCGCGAGCACCGGCCGGGCGCCCATGCCCGCGATGAGGGCGATCGACTCCTCCGCACGCGCCCGCGCCTCGTCCGGCTCTCCCCGTAACGCCGCGATCAGGGCCTGCGTCGAGCGGGTGATCCCGTGCATCAGGGGCTGGCCGGTCTCCTGGCTCAGCCGGCCGGCCTCCTCGGCCGAGGCGACGGCCACCGTCAGATCGCACAGCAGTGCCGCGCTCCACGCCCGGGCGGCGAGCGCGCGGGCCAGCCGGACCAGCCGGCCCTGGGCCCGCAACCCCGACAGGGAGGCGGCGGAGAAGCTCGCGGCCAGGTCGAACGCGCCGACCAGCACCGCGGCCGTACCGAGGAGCCGGTCGGTGACGGCGTCACGGCCGGGGCTGGCTGCCCAGTGCCGGAGCCTCGCGATGACGTGCGCTCCCCGCTCCACCGGTGCCGTGTAGGCCAGGATCGCGAGGATCTGCGGTTCGTCGTCGGACGGCAGGCGAAGGGCGAGGTCCGCCACGTACCGCGAGGCGTCGTCACCGGCCTCCACCCAGAAGCAGCGCCGGGCCGCCGTCCACAGGATCCGCAACGCGAGCCCGGGGTCGCCGGCGGCGACCTCCTCGGCCAGCGCCGCCAGCGTGAAGGCGTCGGTGCCGTCCCGCACGCCGTCCTCGAAACGGGCGGCCGTCCAGGTGGCCCGGGCCCGCTGCTGCGGGGTCAGCGGGTGGGTGGACGCCCGGTCCAGCAGCCGGAGCACCTCGTCCGGCCGCCCCGACTCCACGGCGAGATCGGCGGCGCGCAGGAGCAGTTCGGCCCGGCGCTCGGGCCGGCTCGCCAGCCGTGCCGCGTGGTCGAGCGCGAGGACCGCCGACATGACCCCGCCGCGCCGCTCCATCCGGCGGCCCGCCTCCTCCAGAGCGGTGGCGATGCCGTCGTCCGGCGCCGGGTGCGCGGCGGCCAGATGCCAGATCCGGCGCTCGGTCTGCTCCTCCAGAACCTTCGCCAGTGCCGCGCGCACCGCCCGCTGTTCCCGCGGTTCCGCGCCGGCGAGGACGGCGGCGCGGATCAGCGGATGGCGGAAGCGCAGTTCGCCTCCGGACAGGGCGACGAGACGGGCCTCGACGGCCGGTGCCAGATCGTCGGTGTCGGCCGGCCGCCCGTCGAGCAGCCGTACCGCGTCCAGGACCTCCGCCACCGCGCTGCCGTCGTTGGCCGCGGCGATCAGCAGCAGGGTTCCGGTCCGCGGGGGCAGCGCGGCGATCCTGCCGCGGAAGGCCTCCTCCAGCCGGGCGGACAGCGGCAGCCGCGCCGTGCCCGCCGGCCCGGCCGCCGGGGCCGTATCGCCCGACTGCCGTGCGGCGAGCGCCAGTTCGGTCAGCGCGAGGGGATTGCCTCCCGCCTCGGCCAGAACACGTTCCCGCAGCACGGAGGAGAGGCCGGGGGCCACGGAGTCGACCACCGCGGCGGCGTGCGCCGGGGCCAGCGGCTCCAGCGTCAGGGTGGGCAGACCGGCGCTGCTCAGGGGCGAGCCGAAGTCCTCGCGCAGGGCGGCGAGCAGCGCGACCGGCTCCGGGGCGAGCCTGCGCGCCACGAAGGCCAGCACGGTCGCGCTCGCCGCGTCCAGCCAGTGCAGATCCTCCACGACGAGCAGCACGGGGCGCCGAGTGGCCGCCTCCGTAAGAAGGCCGAGGGTGGCGAGGGCCACGAGGAACTGACCGGCCGGACCGCCCCCGCCCTCATCTCCACCCTCCCCATCGGTGTCGACGGCCCGTGCGAGCGCCGCCCGCTGGGTGGGCGGCAGCGCGGCGTCGTGGGCGCGCACCGGGGCGAGCAGCCGGCGCAGACCGGCGAAGGGCAGCGGGGAGTCCTGCTCGGTGGCCACGGTCGACAGCAGTCGCACCTGCCCCGCGGGAAGCCCGGCGAGCGCGTGCTCCAGCAGCGCGGTCTTGCCGATCCCGGGGTCCCCCGTGATCAGGAGCGCCCCGCCGTCGCCGCCACGCACCCGGTCGACGACGGCCGTGACAGCGGCGATCTGGGGATCCCGTCCGATGACTGGCACTGCGCTCGATTCTCGAACTGATGATCTTTCCGAGCAGTCTACGTCGAGACGGACCGGTGCCACAGGGCCTGCCGCGCACCCCGGCCGTGCTCACGCACCACGGTGACCGCGGCGCCGGCCCCGGCGGCGGCCGGAGCGGCGGCGGGAGCGGTGGCGGCCGGAGCGGCGGCGGGAGCGGTGGCGGCCGGAGCGGTGGCTGCGCGGAGCGCGGCCCGCAGCTCGGGGCCCGGGCCGATGCCCAGATCCTCGCGGAGCCGGCCACGGACGCCGGCGTAGACCGCGACCGCCTCCGCCCGGTTCCCGGCGGCCGTCAGCGCCGTCATCAGTTTGGCCTGGAGCGCCTCGTCCAGCGGGTGGTAGTCGGCGATGCGGTACAGCTCGTCCACCACCAGCTCGCCGCACCCGGCCCGCAGCGCCGCGTCGGCCGCGTCCTTGGCGGTCGCCAGCCGCTCCCGGTCGAGCGCGCCGAAGACGGGATGGCACCGCACCTCGGACGGCACGTCGGCCGCCGCGGGCCCCCGCCACAGCAGCAGCCCCTGGACGTACCTCTCGGCGCCCTGCCGGTACTCCCCCTGCCGGCAGTGGTCGCGAGCCTCGGCCCGCAGCCGCCGGAACAGGACGAGGTCCAAGTGGTCGTCCGGAATGGCCAGCCGGTACGTTCCGGCCTGGCCCAGCAACCAGCGGCCCGCCGCCAGGGTCGGCAGGCCCGGTTCGAGCAGCCTGCGCAGTTCACCGACGTACCGCCGCACCAGATTGACCGCGCTCAGCGGGGGCGACTCGCTCCACAGCACGTCCACCACCTCGTGCAGGGTGGTCGCCTCGCCCGCGCGCGCGAGCAGCAGCGCCAGCAGCGAGCGCTGCCGCGGCGGACCCACGGGAAGGGCCGCACCGTCACGTCGTACCTGCAACGCTCCCAGTACCCCGAAACTCATCTGCGCCATGGGAAGACGGTACGGCCGGGCGCGCTTTCCTCGCGTACGTCAGATGACGCTCATCGGGAGAGTTCCCGGAATTCGTTCTCTCGCGGTTCCGCCGCCCGGGAATCCACGGCCCGAGTATCCCTTTCCCGGCCGGAATAGAGGGAGGCGGCCAGTTCGGCCCGCGAGGCGATGCCGAGTTTCGGGAAAACGCGGTGCAGATGAGTACTCACGGTGCGATGCGAGAGATAGAGCCGCTGTCCGATCTCACGATTGGTCAGCCCCTCGGCGGCCATATGCGCTATCTGCGCTTCCTGACGCGTCAGCCGGTCACGGGCATCGGGTGCACGGCGGTTGCCGGACGACGCTCCGGAGGCCAGGAGTTCCCGGCGGGCGCGGTCCGCCCAGGGAACGGTACCCAGAGCGTCGAACGCGTCCCGGGCGGCGCGCAGTTGGACACGGGAGTCCATGGCCCGCCGCTGCCGCCGCAGCCACTGTCCGTACGCCAGCTGCAGCCGGGCGCGGTCGAAGGGCCACGGGCAGAGCCCGCCGTCCAGCGCCGCCCGGAACCGCCCTTCGGCGTCCGTGTCCTCGGCGAGCACCGCGCGGGCGTAGGACAGACCGCTGTGCAGGCCCGGGGACGGGGTTTGGGCCGCGGCCCGCTCCAGCCCGGCGATCACGGAACGCGCCGAGTCCCGCTCCCCGCAGTGGACGGCGGCGTCCGTCAGCTCGATCAGGGCGTAGCAGCGCAGGGCGGTCTGGTACGCGGGGTCCCGCGGGTCGTGCATCCGCCGAAGATGCCCGTAGGCCTCGTTGAACCTCCCTGCCCCCATCGCGGCCAGCCCGCGCGCCAGTTGGGCCGTCGCGAGCACCGGACGGGCCCCGACCGGCAGCGCGACCCGCTCCGCCGCCGCGGCGAGTTCGAGGGCGCGCTCGGGCCTGCCCCGCAACGCCGCGGCCCGGGCCTCCGTCGCGAGACCCAGCGCGCGGAGATACGGCTGTCCGGTCTCCCGGGCCAGCCCTGTGGCCTCCTCTGCCACCGGCCCGGCCGACGTGAGCCGGCCCAGCTGGGCGCCGCTCCAGGCCTGCGCGCCCAACGCCCTGGCGAGGAGCCCCAGTCGGCCTTCCGCCCGCAGCCCGGGCACCGACTCCCGGGACAGTCGCCGGGCCAGTTCGAACTCACCGACCAGGAGTGCCGCCGCGCCGATGAGACGCTCCGCCCGGGGGTCCGCCGCGGCCAGTTCCGCGGCCCGCCGCAGCCGGTCCAGCACGCGCCCGCCGCACTCCAGGGGCTGGGCGTGGGCGATGATCGCCAGCAGCGACGGTTCGGTGTCGGACAAGGGCAGTTCGCCGGCGAGCGCGACGATGTCGTGCCGGGCGGCCGGTCCCGGGTCGGACCAGAAGCAGCGCAGCGCGGCACTCCGCAGAACGCTCACCGCGAGTTCGGCCTCGCCGTCCACCAGGGCGGTCCGGGCCAGCCGGGTCAGCGCGGCGACTCCTTCGGCCGCGTCGCGCATCCCGTCCTCGGGACCGCCCTTGATCCATCGCAGCCGGGCCCGCTGCCCGGGCGTCGCGGCCCATGGCTCGGCGCGCTCCAGCAGCCGGGTGACGAGGTCCTGCCGACCGGCGTCGACCGCCTGGACGGCGGCCCGCAGCAGCCGGTCGACCCGTTGCGCGGTGTCGCCGCTCAGCCCGGCCGCCTGTTCCAGGGCCGTCACGCAGTCGTCGGCGGCGCCTCCGCGGGCGGCCCGGCGGGCGGTCTCGTCGAGCCGCAGGGCCAACCGCTCGTCGGGACCGGTCGCCGCGGCGGCCTCGTGCCGGGTCCGCCGGTCCGAGCCCGCCGGAAGACACCGGGCCAGCGCGGCGTGCGCCGCGCGGCGCCGGTCGGCGGGGGTGTCCTGGAGGATCGCCGACCGCGTGAGCGGCTGCCGGAAGCGGACGGTGTCGCCGTCGACGTCCACCACACCCACGGAGACGGCCGGGGCCAGGCCGGACACTTCGGCGTCGGGCGGGGCCGCGTCAGGGGTCCTGGAGGGGGCGGACGGGGCCGGGTCCGAGGTGCCGGAAGGGGTGAACGGAACCGCGCCCGAGGTGGCGGAGCGGCCGGGCGGGGGCGCACCCGGGGCGGCAGAGCAGGCGGACGGGACCGCGTCCGAGGTGGCAGAGCGGGCGGACGGGACCGCGTCCGGGGCGGCAGAGCAGGCGGACGGGACCGCGTCCGAGGTGGCGGAGCAGGCAACCGGGACCGCGTCCGAGGTGGCAGAGCAGGCGAACGGGACCGCGTCCGAGGTGGCGGAGCAGACGGACGGCGGTGCGTCCGAGGTGGCGGAGCAAGCGAACGGCGGTGCGTCCGAGGCCCCCGAGTCGGCGGGCGGCACCGCGACCGAGACGCCCGAGCCGGCGGGCGGCACCGCGACCGAGACCCCCGAGCCGGCAAGCGGCGCCGCAGCCGAGCCCCCCGGCCGGGCGAGTCGTGCCGCGGTCAGGATCTCTGTCAGGGTGGCGTGTTCGTCGCACGCGGCGATCAGCAGCAGCTCGCGGGTCTCGGCGGGCAGGGCGGGGAGCCGGCTGGTGACGGCGTCCCGCAGGCGCCGGGACATCGGGGGCCAGGACATCGGCGGCGGCATCGAAGGCAAGGGCATCGGGGGCCAACGTGTCGCGGGCCAAGGGGCGGTGGGCGAGTCGGTAGTCACCGGGGCCGTCGCGGTGGTGGACAGCTCCGTCAGCGCCAGGGGGTGGCCCGCCGCCTCCCGCAGCAGCGCCGCGCGGGTGGCGGCGGGCAGATCCGGGGTCCGGACGTCGAACAGGGCGGCGGACGCCTCGGCGGGGAGGGGGCCCACCACCAGGCCGGGTACCCCGGCCGTGGCCAGCGGGGAGAAACAGCCTTCGCGCAGGGCCGCCAGCAGCAGTACCGGCGCGGACCCCGGCCTCCGCAGCCGCCGCGCGAGCACGGCGAGGACGTCCGAGCTGGCGCGATCGAGCCAGTGGACATCGTCGACGACCAGGAGGACGGCGGAGTGCGCGGCGGCGCGGGCGAGGAGTTCCAGGGCGGCCTGAGCCACCAGGGAGAGGCCGGGGGCGGCGGACTCCCTTATTCCCAGGGCGACTTCCAGGGCCGCGCGCTGCGTTTCGGGCAGTTGCCCGATGGAAGAGCGGACCGGATGGAGCAGTTGATGCAGTCCGGCGAAAGGCAGGAACGCCTCCGATGCCACACCGACCGCCGTGAGAACACGCACCCCGCTTTCCGCGGCATATCGTGCGGCCTCGGCCAGCAGGGCGGTTTTCCCCATTCCGGGTTCGCCGTACAGGAGAACCGCTCCGCCGCCGTTGTGAAGTGCCCTGACGCTTTCGTGGAGAAGGGCGGTTTCCTTCTCCCGGCCGTACAGACAAGGCGTGCGCGCATTCAGCACCGGGGGCACCTCCGGAATCAGCGCGGCACGGATTTCCGGCCCGTCGGGTCGACCGCGAACCAAGTCGTCCCGAGCCCCTGGCCGTTGGCGTCTCCCGCCTTCTCGTCTCCCGAGTAGCGGTAGACCGGCCAGCCGCCGATCGTCAACTGCACCGATCCGTCGTCCCTTCGGATGGCTCCCACCTGTTTCTCGCTGACCCCGGCGAGATAGACGTTGCCGCCCTCCTCGATCGTGACGGGCGGCCAGGTGACGGCGCACTCGCCGGCACACGCCGACTTGGACGGCGCGGCCGAGTCGTCGTCGAACCGGTACAGGGTCGCCTGGTTGACGTTGATCAGATGGGTGCCGAGCGTGGGCGACCCCACGGCGGACAGCTGCACCCACTTCGGCGGCACCTCCTGCACCTGGCGGCCGGTGACCGTGCCGCCGGTGCCCTGGAGGCCGTTGGCCGCGGCGGTGCTGTCCACGAGCTGCAGACCGGTGTTGCCGCCGGCCGGCGGCGTCGAGGAGGTCCGTCCGGACGGCTGTGCCGGGGAGCTGCCCACCGAGACGGTCTTGCCGCACGCGGTGGTCAGCGTCAGCCCGCACAGGACGAGAGCGGCGAGTGCGGCCCGGGCGAGCGGGCCGCGTGACGTAGCGCTGTTGAGACTCACATGGCCATCACGAGACCGACGGCCGAAAGGTTCACGCGTTCTTGTGTGCGGCTACCGAACGATCCGGGGTTCCACATCGTGTTCCCGGCGAGGCAGCGCACCCGGCATCCGGTGTGCGCATCCGACACCCGACCCGATCAGCGGCAGGATTGTGATGGCCAATATTTCGATACCCAAGACGGCACTGGACGAGGTCAGCGCGTCCCTGAGCTTCGTCATAGACCATATCGACATCGGCGAAGTCCACATCGACTTCGACCGGGCGCTGGGCTACCCGCTCGTCGACGCGGCGCGCACCTTCGAGAACCGGTGGAGCGACGGCCGCTTCCAGATCCAGCGGGAGGCCAAGGGCATCCGGGACGCGGTGGCGAAGATCGTGGAGCAGTTCACCGAGACGGACAACAACGCCGCCGCCAACCTCGGGAAGCCCAGTTGAGCGCCCCCGACCGCTTCGTCCTGCGGGTGCCCGAGTCCTGGTCGGAGGCCGACCTCAGCGGGGACTCCCTGGCCGCGACGCGGGCCGCCGCGCTGGCGCTGACGGACGACCCCCGGCAGCGGGCGGAGATCAACGACATGTTCCGGCAGGGCCGTGAGCTGACGCACGCCGCACGGCGGCACGGCGCGCTCTACGCCGCGGGCACGGTCACCCTCTTCGACGAGGGCGTCTTCATGGCCAACGTCATGGTCTTCGCCGTACGCGCCCCCGAGGGCCAGGAGCTGGACCTGGCCACCCTGTCGGCCTTGTTGGGCAGGCCGGCCCGCAAGGGGCGGACCCCGTCGAACCGTCTCGTCACCTCGGTCGAGATCCCCGAGGTGGGGACGGCGGCCCGGGTGACCGGAGTGGAGGAGGTCTCCCTCACCGCCGACGTCACGATGAGCGTCCTCACCATGAACACGGTGATCCCGGTTCCCGGCGAGCCGAGGAGCTATCTGCTGGTGGCGTGTTCCAGCCCCAACCTGCCGCTGGAGACGGACGTGTACGACCTCTTCGACGCCATCACCCATACGTTCCGCTATCTGAGCTCGCCTGTGGAGACGGCGCAGTGAGGACGGCACCGCCGTAGCGCAGGGGGCGCGGACCCATCGGCCCGCGCCCCCTGCGCCACCTCCCGTCCCGCGCCCTGCCCTCCCCCGTCCCGCGCCTCACTCCTCCGGACGCGCGTCCGGAACCTGCACCGCGGTCAGCCCGCCGTCCCCGAGATGGAGCAGTCCGCGTCCCGCCTGCGGCGCACCCCCGATGAGCCCGCGGGTCAGACGTACGCCCACGACCTCGCCGTCGCTCAGGCTCTGCGGCGAGAGCAGCATCCCCGACCGGTTCCGCTTCACCTGCCCCACCCACCCGGCGAGACTCAGCGACAGCGACTCGGCGTTGCCCGCCACCACCAGCCCCCAGCCCGTCCCGGCCCCGCCGCGCGCCAGCAGTGCCAGGTCGGGGTCGATCTCGGCGCCCATGAACAGTTCGGCGTCGTCCACCAGGATCACCGCCGTCTCCTGGGGGACGTTGCCGAGCGCCTCGCGGAACACCGCGGTCGACACATCCGCCTCGGTGAGGACCGCGACCACGCCCGGCCGCCCGGCGAGCCCGCGCAACGGCGATCTGCGCGGGGCCAGGGCGATGACGCCGGCGCCCGCCGCCAGGACGGAGAGCGCCGCGCTCAGCAGCGCCGTACTGCGCCCGGTGCGCGGCGGCCCGGCGATGGCGAACGTGGGCACGTCGGCCAGGTCGGGGCCGAGGGAGGTGAGCCGGTCCCCGCCGACCGCGACGAGCGGGCGCAGCGGGCCTCCGGCGGTGTGCAGGGCCAGAGCGTCGGCGTACGGGATGCGGTCGGGCAGCACGTCCAGCCGCAGCGGTCGCCGTGCCTCGGGCACCTCCGCCTCCCGCTCGGTCAGAGCGGCGCCCAGTTCCATGAGCACCTGGGCCTGTGCGGTGCCGGCCAGATCCGTCGAGAGCACGGCGATCTGCGCCTCGCTCAGATCCTGCGCGCGCAGCGCCCGGCCCGGTACCGGATCCGTCGGCGCCGACCGGGAGGGGATGCCGACCGTGCCGTAGTCCGAGCGGTCGTTGAGCCGCAGGACGAGCTTGTCCTCGGTCGTGCCGGCGAACCGGCCGCTGCCCAGCACCCGGTCACCCGCAAGTACCAGGTGCAGGCCCGCGCCCGCCCCGTCCCTGAGGAGCTTGAGCATGCGCTCCAGGTAACTGCCGTTGTCGAACGCGGCGAACTCGCGCTCGAAGACCTCGAACCGGTCCACCAGCACCACGATGTGCGCCAGCCGCTCCGCCGCCGGTGTCATCCGCCGCAGCTCGGCCAGGTCGGCCGTGCCGCGTGTGCCCAGCAGCGTCTGTCGCGCGGTGAGTTCGGCGACGAGCCGGTCGAGCAGCCGGCCCAGCCGCTCGGTCTGGTTCCGGTCCACCACGGCGCCGCAGTGCGGCAGCGCCGTCAGCGCGTTCAGGGCGCCGTTGCCGCAGTCGATGCCGTACAGATGCACGTCGTCGGCCCCGTGCGCCTGGGCCAGCGCCGCCGACAGCGTACGCAGCGCCTGGGAACGTCCGCTGCGGGCGGAGCCGATGACATGCAGATGGCCCGCGCGGTCGAGGTCGAGGAGCAGCGGGACCCGGCTCTGCCGGGCCGGCAGGTCCACCTCGCCGTAGGCCACCGCGGGCAGCGACGCCTCGCGGTCGGCGATCGGCTTCGGGGGCGGCGCGGGGGTCCAGGCCAGGACCTCCGGCAGCGCGGGCAGCCAGGGGCTGGGCTGCCGCGCCACCCCCGCGACCCGGGCCGCCTCGGCGATCGCCGAGGCCAGCAGGGAGAGATCCGTGACGGGTGACACCTCCTCGGTGGCGCCGCCCGCCCGGCCCGGCCCGCGGAGCACCGGGCCGCCCAGCTCCTGCCAGCTCACCGTGCGCGCCCGTACCGGCACCTCGGTGTCCGTCACCTCCGCCGTCCAGGGCCGCCGGCCGCCCACCCGGGCCGACTGGAACGGCAGCAGCGCGGAGGGGCCCAGCCGGGCATAGGCACGCCCGGGCGTCGCCGAGGAGATCTCACCGGCCTCGGGGGCGTCGATGATGTCCCGGCTCTCATTGGTGTCGGTGGTGCGCAGCGCGATCCGCAGATTGGTGTTGGCCCGGATGTCGGCGGTGACGGCACCGCTGGGCCGCTGCGTGGCCAGGATCAGATGGATGCCCAGGGAACGGCCCCGCTGTGCGATATTGACCAACCCCGAGATGAAGTCGGGAAGTTCGCGCACCATGGAGGCGAACTCGTCGATGACGAGCAGCAGTCGCGGCAGCGGCGGCACCGCGTCCCCGCCGCGCTCCCGCTTGTCCAGATAGTCCTCGATGTCCTTCGCCGCCGCCGTCGCGAGGAGCGACTCCCGGCGGCGCAGCTCCGCGCCCAGCGAGACCAGCGCCCGTTCCACCAGATGGGTGTCCAGGTCGGTCACCATGCCGACGGTGTGCGGCAGTTCGGCGCATTCGGCGAACGCGCTGCCGCCCTTGTAGTCCACGAGGACGAACGTCATCTCGTCCGGCCGGTTCGCGACCGCGAGCGTGGCGATGAGCGTCTGCAGCAGCTCCGACTTGCCCGAACCGGTGGTTCCCGCGACCAGACCGTGCGGGCCGTCGCGCACCAGGTCCACGGCGAACGCGCCGTCGTACCCGGCCCCGATCACCGCACGGGTGCCGCGCCCCGACAGCGCCCATCCGGCGACCACGGCCTGTGCCGTCGGCGGTTCCACGCCCAGCAGGTCGAGCAGCCGGACCGAGCCCGGAAGCACGCTCTCGTCGGAGTCTCCCACCCCGCGCAGCGGCGCGAGCACCCGGCCCAGCCGGTCGTACCAGCCGGGGTCGGGCACATCGGTGCGTACGCCCTCCAGCGCGGCGCCGCTGCCGGTGCGCACCCGGGAGCCGTCGCCGCTCCCGCCGGACGGCCGCGGCCCGCGGTCGGAGTCCGTCCCGCCGGGCAGCACCACGACGGCCCCGCACTCCTCCGGCAGCAGCCGCTCCTCGCGGTCCATGCAGATCGTGTGCACCCCCACGGACGGGCCGTCGCGCAGCAGCGCGACCACCCCCGGCAGCGAGCGGGCCCGGCGGGCGTGATCCAGGATCACCAGGATGTCGGGCACCCCCGCCACCCCGCCCCGCTGCTGTTCGGGCCCGGCGGCGAGGCGGGCCGCGACGATCCGGCCGAGTTCGCCGATCCGCCGGGCCAGCGACTCGCTGGTGGACCCCACCAGCGCATAGGCGTCCTCGGCCTGCGGCCGGCAGTGCGGCAGCCAGCGCGTCCAGGCCCAGTCGCGTTCGGCGTCGGGCCCGGCCAGTACGACGATCCGCAGATCGGCGGGGCTGTGCAGACTCGCGGCCTGCGCCACCATCCAGCCGGCCGGTCCATGGGAGCCGGGACCGGCGATACCCGCCACCCCGGCACGCCGCAGGGCCACGGTGACGGGGACCTGGTGCAGACCGGGCACGGTCGTGCGGCGGTGTTCGTCCAGCGTCGGATCCTCCACGCTCACGGAGGAGGGGATGTCCGCCGTACCCACCCGGACCGTCAGGAAGTCCGAGTCCTGCCAGCGCCGTTCCCAGAGCCGTTCCGAGGGCAGCGAGGCCATCTGGAGCAGTGCGGCCGGGTCCGGGTGCGCCGCCCTGAGCGCGTGCTGCTCCTCCCGTACGGCGGTGTCGATGTCCGCCCGCAGCCGGCCCATCGTGGCCTGGTGCTCCGCCAGCTGCTCCTGGTACTTCAGCATCGCCTGCTTCCGGCCGCCGAACTGGGTGACCAGGGCGGCGATCGGCGAGAGCAGCGCCAGGAAGACGAAGGTCCAGCGCCCCGTGGTGACGATGGCGACGACCGCGCTCCCGGCGGGCAGCAGCAGGATCGGCAGCAGCGGGATCGGACGCTTGTCGGGCTTGACGGGCGGGGCGGGCAGCCGGAACCGGGCCCCGCCCGGCGTGGGCAGGAAGCGCGGCGGCCGGTTGAACTCCAGGCCGAGCCCGTCCTCGGACGGCGTGAGCGGCGCCCGGACCGACGTGCTCGGCGCCAGCTCCAGCAGGACGTCCCCGACGGCCAGCTGGCTGCCGGCCCGCCAGGCCACCGCCCCGTCCAGCGGACGGCCGTCCAGCCGCGCGGCCTCGATGACCGTCACGGACGCGGTGCCGTCCACCCTGACCTGGAGCCGGGCGGCGAAGGCCGGGACCGAGGGGGCCAGCCGGATACGACAGCCCGGCGCGCTGCCGAGGTCGTACTCGCCCGGCGTCAGCCGGAAGACCGTGCCGGCGCCCGGTCCGGAGACCAGCCGGAGTTCCGTGAGGCCCTCGGGCTCGGCCTCCCGGGGCAGGGGCACGCCGAGGCCGAGGTCCATGCCGTCGCGGATCCCGGAGGCCTGCAGGGTCAGGGCCGGGTCGACGGGTTCGGCTCCCAGGTAGAGGGCGGGGTCGGCACCCCACCCTCCGCCGGTTCCGCCTCGCTCGACAGCACGGGCGAGTTCCGCCGCGAGCCGGCCCGTCCGGGCGGAGGGCTCGGTGTCGACGACGACCGGGATGGACACCCCCTCGTCCTGGGGGTCACGGACGCTGACGTTCAATCGCACGGTGATCTGTCCTTCCACACGGGGTGAGGGGCAAGGGGCGAGGCGGGATGCCGCCGGGGTCAGCGCAGGTTCGACCCGAGCTGCTCGTCGGTCTGGGAGAAGGCCTCACCGACGGCCTTGACGTACTGGCTGATCCCCTGGAGCCCCTGGTTGACCTGCTCGAAGCCCTTGGCGAACTCGTCGAAGAACGGCTGGAACTTCTGCTGCGCGGCGGGGGTGCTGTAGCCCTGGGCCAGCAGCTGGGTGATCCGGCCGCGCACCTCCGTGAGCTTGTCCTGCAGCGCGGAGAAATCGTTGAGCAGGGAGGCCGAGGCGGCGGCGGTCTCGTCCGAGTTGACGGCGAAGTTGGGCATGCGTGTGCTCCTTGTACGTGGATGGACGATCCGCCCGGGAAACGGACGGAAACCTCTGGCCCGCCTGGGGCGGTCGCCTACGGGGCGCCGGGGGAGGCGGGGCGGGGCGCGTCGGCCGGCCGATCGTTGACCGGCGAGGACGGCGCGGTGGTGAAGCCGTCGGAGGTGGTCGGGCTGGTGGGAGTGGCGGGAGTGGTGGGCGCTTGGGGTGCCTGCGGTGTGTGGGGTGCGTTGAGCGAGGGGCCCGGTGTTTCGACGGTCGGGGAGGACGGGGCGGTGGTGAAGCCGTCGGACGTCGGGCTGGTGGGGGAGCTGGGGGCGTCGGGCGTATCGGGGGCGTCGAAGGGACGGCCCGGCGTCTCCGTGATCGGCGACGAAGGTGCGGTGGTGAAGCCGTCCGTGGAGGTCGGAGAGGTCGGAGAGGTAGGGGAGGTAGGGGACGAGGGCGCCGACGGCCCGTCGCCGGGGGCCGGTGATGTGGGTCGGTCGGCCGGAGGGGCGTCGTCGCTCACCGAGGGCCGCGGGCCCGGCTGGGCGGGCGGTGCCGGGGGTGTCGGCGGCGCGGGCGGCGCGGACTTGGGCGGAATGATCCGGTCCACGACCTTGTCCGCCCGCGCCTCCAGCCCCCGGTGCGCCGCCGGTCCGGACGCCTTCGGGACGAAGTTGGCGGCCTCCCCCGCCACCGCCTCGCCGAGCGGCGTGCCCTCCGAGACGGCCACGCCCACCTTCGCCCCCGACTCCGCACCGGCCGGAACGAGTTCCTCGGCCTGCTGCTTGAGCCCGGCCTTGAAGCGTTCCCCGAGCGAGGAGCCGGCGGCGGGGGCGGCCGGCGCGGGAACCTCCGGCGTCGCCGGGCGGGTGGCGGCCGGCCCCTCCCCCCGGTTGCCGAACACACCGCGGTTGCGGATGAGGCCGCCGACCACCGCGCCCGCCGCGGCACCGGCCAGGAGGTTGCCCGCGGTGATCTTGTCGTGGTTGGCGGCCTTGACGATGGCCTCGGTCCCGACCCCCACCGCGAACTTCCCGGCCACCTCCCCGCCGATCCGTGCCGCCGTGCTCCCCAGCAGCGCGCCACCGGCGCGCGTCGCGGCGAAGGCGTCCCGGAAACCCGTGATGGAGCCCTTGACCCGGGTGACGAAGCCGCCGACCGACTTGCTCAGCGGCGCCGCGAACCTGGTCACCACGGCACCCCCCACCTTGAACACGGCGGCGCCCGGGATCAGGGCGACGATCCCGATGAGGAGGTCGCCGAGTTTCAGCGCGCCGGTCTTCGCCGCGACGATCTGGTTGAAGACGAACGCCGCGAGTCCCAGCAGGAATCCGGCGACGGGAAAGAAGATGGACGTCACGGCGATGACGATGGACAGCAGGATCTGGAAGAACGGGGCGTCCTGGAAGAAGTCGGCGACCTTCTTGAAGAAGTCCCGTTCCGGAATGGCCTTGGCGGCGGCGTCGTCCAGTGTGGCCCGAGCCTTGTTCGAAGCCCTTTCCCGCAGCTCACGGGCGTCCTCGGCGAGCCGCTTCGCCGTGCTGAGCCGGTCCTGCGCGGCGGACACCTGCGCCTGTTGCTGCGCCGCGGTCGCCCGCTGCTCCGGAGTGGCGTTCGCGGGCAGCTCGGGGAGGGTCCGGGTGGCGGTGCCGGCGACCGACTGGGCGTCGTTCATCGCCCGGTCGACCATCCCCTGGCTCTCCGCCAGCGTGGTGGCATAGGTCTTGTACGCCCCGGCCGCGGCCTGGAACGACGTCTCGGCCGAGCGCATCTTGCCGGGCAGGTCCTTGAGCTTCTCCCGCAGCGCGTCCATCGCGTCGCCGGTGCCCTGCTCCACATCGCCGCCCGACTCCAGATGCCGGGCGGCGACCCCGGCGTTCTCACCGATCTCGCGGTAACGGGTGGCCAGACGGCCTATCTCCTCGGGATCACCGGGCGTCGGGTCCTGGGACATGCCGAGCACCTCGAAGCCGGAAACGTGCTGTCGTGCCACGGTGTCCCCCGAAGAGATCGGCTGCTGGTCGACAGGTACACGAAGCAGCCCTTCGCGGAGTTCACGGCAATCGGCGCGACGGCGCTGCGAGGCTCCGGGGCCGCGGCACCTCGGTGGCGTACGGCCGGGCCCCGCCCCGGACGCGAACCTTTCGCGCGCCGGTCCCGTGTACCCCGTGACACACGCCCGTGCCCACGCGCCGTCAGCCGGCGGACAGCGGCGCACGGCGCGCAGCCACATATCCCGGGAGACACGGATGGACCGATCATGATGGGCTCGGCGGACCGCGGCGGATCCCGCCGGCCACGAGGCGTGCGGCGGGCACTCGTCGGCTGCGGCACGCCGCTGCTGCTGATCGCCCTCGCCCTCACCGTCGCCACGGCGGGGACGACGGGCCGTGCCGCCGCCGACGACGGGGATCTGGTCAAGGTGTTCGTCGTGCGGACCGCGGGCGGCGACACCCTGGCTTCGGTCGCCGACGACACCCTCGGCAGCACGGCGCGGGCGGGGGAGATCTTCGACCTCAACCGGGGTCTGGCCCAGCCCGACGGAGGAGCGCTCACCAGTCCCGACGACCCGCTCCACGCCGGCTGGATCCTCCGGCTCCCCGAGGACGCCGCCGGGCCCGACGTGCGGTTGGCGCAGGACACCGGTCCCGGTCCCCGACCCTCCGCTCCCTCCGCTCCCTCCGCTCCCTCCGCTCCCTCCGCTCCCTCCGCGACGGCGAACGACACCGACACGAAGTCGTCCACGATCGTCGTGCCGTTGCCGGCGCTCCTGGCGGTCGCCGGGGCGGTGCTGCTCGCGCTGGTCACCGCCGCCATCCTCGCCAGAAGGCGGGTGCGCGGCGCGTGGCGGGCGCTCGTCCGCCGGCTGCGCGGGCTGGGCGAGCCCGCCCGGCGCCGCCGCCGACTGCGTCGTCGTACGGCGCTCTCCGCGATGTTCGCCGCCGACGCCGACCCGGTCCGGCGGGCCTACGACGTGCTGCCGGAGTTCGCCGGCGCGGGGAGCCGTCCGGACACGGCCGTGCACGCGGTACGGGTGGACGGTGACGGCACGACGGTCTGGCTGGAAGCCTCGGCCGAGGCCCCCGCGTCCTGGCAGCGGATCGACTCGACCCGCTGGCGCCGCCGCCCGGGCGACTGGCTCGGCGGTGGCGCCGGCCCGGCCACGGCGGCCCGCACGGGTTCTCCGGACGGTACGGCGTGTCTGCTGAGAGTCGGTGTCGACGAGCAGGGGGCTCCCCTGCTGGTGGATCTCAGCCGCCTCGACGGTGTGCTGAGTGTCACCGGAGACGCCGGGGTCGGCCGGGCCGTCGTCGGCGGGCTGCTGGCGGAACTCGCCCGCAGCCGTCCGGAGATTCCGGTGACACTGCGTCAGGGAGCGCAAGGCGGCGCGGGGTTCGCCCTGCCCGCCGGGCTGCGCGAACCGGAGACGACACACGGCCGGACCGCTCCCGCCGACCACGACGTGCGCGGCACCGGAACCGTCCGTGCGGGTGCGCTACGACGTCCGGTGCGCGGGGTGGTCGTGGTGGCCGGTACGCCCACCCGGAGCGAGGCCGCGGAACTGCTCGAACTGTGCGGCCCGGGAGGCGCCGGCTGGACGGGGCTGGTCTGCGGGGAACTGCCCGACGCCCGTTGGCGATGGCACGCCGAGGCCGAGGGCACGGTCGAGCTCCCGCTCCTCGGGCTGAAGGTCACCGCACCGGCGTGACCCCGTAGCCCCCGCCCTCCCCGCCGCCGGCCCGGCTAGCCGAGGCTGTCGGCGGGGAAGCGCCGTCTGAGCCGGCTGATGGCGTAGTGCTGACGGGACTTCACGGTGCCCGCGGGAACCCCCAGCAGCCGGGCGGTCTCCTGGACCGTACGGCCGCACAGGTAGGTGTGGAACAGCACCTCCCGGTGTTCCATGGGCAGCCGCCGCATCAGCGCGGTCGTCTCGATCGAGGCCACCACGGCATCGGCGTGGTCGCGCTGGGCGACGTCGGCGTCCTGGGTGCCGATCAGTTCATGACGCGCGGTCGCGCTGCGCAGCCGGTCGATGATGAGGTTCCGGGTCACGGTGATCAGCCAGCCGCGGACGGACCCGGACCGGCCCATGAGCCGGTCGATGTGGTGCCAGGCCCGGATGAGGACTTCCTGTACGACGTCCTCGGCGCTGTGGCGATCACCGAGAAGCTTCTCCGCGTAGGCGAGCAACGCCGGCCGGTGCTCGGCCAGCAGAGCCTGGGCGCCGGGCGAGGGAGGGGACGACAAGGCAGCGGGTGTCATGGGGACGCATCCTGGGGAGAAGGGTTGCCCGCACGGTCCGGGGACCGGGGCAAAGGGCTGGAACACCGCCTCACCTGCGGGATCGCCCCGCCGGTGTGCGATGTTACGAGCCTAGGAAGACCCCGATGACCAACCAGTGCCGAGAAGGTTCATGCGCCGGGATCCGCCATACACCGGCCACGCCCGTATGCCGGGTGCCGGGTACACGAGGCCGTGCGCGAGATCGTTCACCGTCAGCGGCGAGGGCGAAAGAAGAGGCCGGCCGCCACCGTCGTACCGGTGGCGGCCGGCCTCGTCGTACCGCAACCCCTCGGGGCCCGGCCCGGACCGCGGGACCTCAGCCGCGTACCCCCTGTCGCGTCGCCCATTCGAGGACGTACTCGGCGACCGCGCGCCAGCCCTGGTCGATGGTCAGGGAGTGCCCGCGATCCGGGAACTGCTTGAGTTCGGTGACGGCCGACGAACCCCGGTACAGGCGGTGGGCCGAGCGGGTCACCACGTCCGGGACGGTGTGGTCGGCCTGTCCCGAGACGAAGAGCAGCGGACCGCGATCGATGCGGTCCGTGGCCACCTTCGCGGGCGAACGTGGGGCGAAGTTGGCGAAGGCGGCCTCGAAGAGGGGGCGCCCCGGCGACGGAATCGTGTACCGCTCGAACAAGTCGTCGGACTCGGCCTGCGGCAGCGCGTTGCCGAAGCCGTACCGGAACTGCGCGGCGGTCAGCGACACCGCTCTGCGCCGGTTGGCGGGGCTCCCCAGCACCGGGAAGCCCGACCGCAGCTGGGCGAACGGGAGTGCCTTGACGCCCTTGATCTGGGCCGGATCGATGGCGACCGCGGCCCGGCCGAGTCCCTGGCCGAGCAGCTTCTGCGCGATCAGCCCGCCGAAGGAGTGACCCACCAGCAGCGGCGGCCGGCCGAGACCGCGTACCACGCCGGCGTAGTGCCCGGTGACGTCGTCGATACCGAAGCCTGCCACCGACTCCGGCCGGGCTCTGCTCTCGGCCACCGTCGCGCCCTCGCCGGGCCAGCCCGGCGCGACGGGATCGAAGCCGTGCTGCGAGAACAGCTCCTGCCATGGCTGCCACGACGAGGCGTGCAACCACAGCCCATGGATGAAGACGACCGGAACCAACGACGTCGACATGGTCTGCTCCTGGGGAGTGGGGACTGGGAAGTCGGAAGCGGGAAGTCGCGTGAACATCAGACGCCGCTACCCGATCAGTGTCGGCCTCCGTCCCCGCTCACCGAATCCGTCAGATGACTCCCCGCCCCCGGCCGGGCACACGGGATCAGAACCGGGCGGAGACCCGGACACGGGCCCGGACCACTGCCGGCACGATCGGGGCCATCGCGTGCGATGGCCCCACGACAAGAACAGAGCCCTGGGGATCGACGTGCTGGACCACGAACGAAGCCCCCAGCCCACCTCCGCAGTAGCACGACCACTGACGCCGCCACGATGAAGCGCCGCAGAGCCACCTCGCCGGACTCCTTCGGTCGACGCTCCGTCAGGATGGGGTAGTTCGCTTCTTGATCGCCTGTGCGTCGGATGTGGTGGTGTCCTGCTGCGCCGCCTCATGGAAGTCGGCGACGGCGGCGCCGTACGTCTTCGCCCAGTCGGTCAGGGCGGCGATGGGTTCGGTGAGGGTTTGGCCGAGCTCGGTGAGGCTGTATTCGACCCGCGGGGGTGCCTCGGCATAGGCACGGCGTTCGATCAGGCCGTAGC
Source organism: Streptomyces sp. NPDC005811 (assembly GCF_040630405.1). Taxonomy (NCBI): domain Bacteria; kingdom Bacillati; phylum Actinomycetota; class Actinomycetes; order Kitasatosporales; family Streptomycetaceae; genus Streptomyces; species Streptomyces sp. NPDC005811. The sequence goes on along the minus strand of NZ_JBEXXK010000011.1, from coordinate 144,871 downwards.
TCTGAAGTCTGCGCAGTGTCTGGGTGAGCACCTTGCGGGAGATGCCACCGACAAGGTCGACGAGTTCACCGTGCCGACGGGGTCGGCGGCTGAGGGCGAACAGTACGACGACGGCCCACTTGTTGGTGATGATGTCGACGGCGAGCCGGGCGGGGCAGTCGGCAAGGAAGACGCTTCCGGCTGAGTCGTGCATGGTCGAAGGTTACCAAGAGGTACCTATCGGCTCGGTAGCGTCTTTCCACATGAGTACGTCGCACACGAAAACCTATGTTCTCGTCCATGGTGCTTGGCACAGCGGGCGCGTCTGGGACCGGGTGGTTCCCTTGCTGGCCCGGGCCGGGCATCAGGTGTTCGCTCCTTCGCTGACCGGCCACGGAGAGAAGGAACACCTGCTCACTCCAGAGGTCGGCCTGGACACCCACGTCGCCGACGTCGTCGCTCTCCTCAGTGACTGGGATCTCACCGACGTGGTCCTGGTCGGGCACAGTTACGCCGGGATGGTCATATCCGGCGTGGCAGGCGAGGTCCCGGACCGGATCGCGCATCTGGTCTACGTCGACGCGATGGTCCCGACCGACGGTGAGAGCGCACTGGACGTCATACCGGAGAAGACCCAGCGACTGATCGACGCGGCCGCTGCCTCCGACGCCCCCTGGCGTATCCCCCCTGTGCCGGAAATGCCCGCGCCCATAGGCCTGTTCGGGGTGACCGACCCGGCGGACACGGCGTGGCTGCGCACCATGCTGTCGGACGAGTCGGTGCGCTGCTTCCTCCAGCCGGTCCGGCTGGACAACCCGGCCATGGACGCGATCTCCCGGACACACATCCACTGCGTGGGCAGCGCACCGGAGGACGTCACGCGCCGCCCGGTACCGGCGGTGCGGCCAGGCGGCGCCGCGTCGCGGGTGTGGGAGCTGCGGAGCGGCCATGACTGCATGGTCACCGAGCCGGACGCACTCACCGACCTGCTGTTGAAGGTCGGCTGCAGGCACGGGCTCGTTGATCATGTAGGCGGCAAGTCCACCTGACCACGACCGAAGACCGTGCCTTCCGTCTCATGCACCCTGACTGACCCTGACCAAGCCTTGGGACGTGCCGATGGATGATCGCGCGGACGGCAAGTCCGAGGAAGGCCTCGTGGATGTCGTCGTGTCGTTCCCACCGGATCCGCAGGCGGCGGAGGCCATGCGGCCAGGAGATCGTCAACGGCTCCTGGCGCGGAGCGCTTCGCGACGGCCGCGGCCGTGTGCGAGCGAGCCGGCGCCGGACTGGCTGATCGAGCGCTGGCCGCTCCCTACGTGCACACATCGCGAGAGCCGGAAGCGTTCCTCTGGGCTCAGAGGACGCGTTCGAAGCCGGCGGTCCCGAGGATCGCCGCGACCACCGGACCGCCCGACCTCAGCACGTCCGCCACGAAACGTCCTCGCCCGACCCCGAGCCTGCGCAGTGCCCGCCCGTGATCGGCGGCCACGATCACCACCGCGCCGAGGAGCATCACCCGCCAGCCCGCCAGCAGGGGCCGCCGGGCTGCGCGCGGCAGCTCCGCGACGGACGCGCGCAGCCGCGCGCAGTGGAACGGGACGTGCCGCTCCTCGTCTGCCAGGATGCGGTCGGCGACCTCCGACGTCAGCGGATCGTCGGTGCCGTCACGCAGCGCCCGGTAGTAGTGCAAGGCAACCACCTCCGCGACCATCAGGAGCAGCAGCTCCGTCCGTAGCCCCGGCACGCGGCGCAGGCGCGCGAAGGCCGTATCGCTCCAGTGCCCGGCCTGCGTCGTCGCCCCGCCCGCCTTGAGCAGCAGAGCGAGGAGCCTCGCGTGGTTCTTCTCCTCTGCGACGAACAACCGCAGCGCCGTTGAGTACTCCGGATCGCCCGCCGCATCCGCTTTGGCGAACAGCGCCGAGCTGTCGCCGTCCTCGCCGGCCTGGAACCGCTGGACGCTCACCCGCACCGCCGGGGGCAGTGAGGCACCCGCCTCCCAGTGCGGGTCGGACCGGGCTGCGCGGCGGTCCCGTTCGGTCTCGAAGAGTCGGGCCCATTCGGCGAATCCCGATGCGCTCATACGGCTCTCTTCCATCCCCCGCCCCGCACGAACAGGGCAGGGTCTCCGGTCGTGGGGACGCGGCGGGAGGTGGCACAGTTCCCCGTCCCGATCTCCTGTCGGTGTGTGACCGGTCGGCCTCGTGCCGGTCCCGACCGGGTGGTGGACCTCGATGATCAGCCCAGCCGCCCGCGCGGCTGGACGCCGGGGCGGGCGTCCTCAAGGAAGACAAGCACGGTCCCGGTCAACGCGCCCCAGCACCGCTTCTCCTATCGCGGACGCCGGCGCGGACGACGGGCTGTGGCCTCGGCACCCTCCACCCAGTGGAGGTACCAGCGTGTGAATCCGACGGGCACCCGTGGCTCGCCGAGGGGGCGGAACTCACCGTCCCCCGGGCGGTCGTCCGCCCACATACGGCCGCTCTCCGGACCTGTGAGGACGAGCCAGTCGCAGTAACCGCAGCCCTCATGGCTGAGCTTCAACGCACCGCGCGTGACCCAGTCGAAGAGTTCGTCACCCGCTGTCATCCAGGCGCTGTATGCCGCGAAGTACGCCTCTTCGTCGTCGAAGCCGGACAGAAATGGCTGCCTGTCATCGTGCTCCGCCAGAACGCGCCATCTTTCCTCCGCCGTCAGAAACGGAAGCCGCAGGTAGTCGTGGCGCAGGTAACGGTCCACGTTGCTCCACAGCCATCCCGCGTCCGTCCGGCGCAGGATGCTGAGCCCGTAGCCCGGCCCCGCGCCTCCGGCACCGACCTCGAGCAGGAAACTCCGGTACTCCGCCGGCAGCGAGACACCCCACTGCGCCTCCGCCTCGGCGACTTCCGACTCCGCGAGCGGATCCGCGAACCGGAAATGATGACCCGATCCCCCGGCCAGGTCCCAGGCCCCGAAGACCTGCCGTGCCTCATCCACCCGGGCCAGTGCCTCCACCCGCTCACGGACCCCACGCCACCGCGTCTCCCCCATGACCGAACTGTAGGCCAGACCAACGGCGCTCTCAGCCGTTGAGGCGTTCCAGAGGAGCGTACGGCTCGGTCCGCTTCGCCGGGTCCAGATGCCCGTGACGCGCACGCGCCTGACGGACCGCCCGCTCCCCCGCGCTCCGTCAGCGCGGAGCTGCTGCCTGCGGCCGTGCGCCTGAGCACGGTGCGTCGGCGGCGCCGCTGCTGCTCCCGCGTCTGTCGGCACACCTCGCACTCCCTGCCGCTCGTGCCTCGGTTCGGGCGTCCGCGGTGCATGGGGGCGGGGCCGGCCGCAGCGGCCGCGCAGGGATACGCCGGCCTTCGACCCGCAGGAATGGCTGCGGGGCGGCCGGGAGACGCGTTCGGTGAGGCGGTCCGGCCGCGTGTAGAGGGCTGGCTCCCGTGAAGGCACTCATCCCCTTCGAGCCCGCGTGTGATCGGGGGTTCCTGTGCAAACCGGTCACCGCCGCCACGCCCGTCCCCACGGCCCGGCGGCGGCAGAACGACGTCCGGTCAGCAGTGCGGAATGGACCCGTTGGCAGCAGCGCTGCCGTCCACGTACGGGGCGTACGTCCATCCGGTGACGGTCGTCTCGAGTCCGCCGAGGTGGAGGTACCGCTCGTCGATGGTGTGGTACCAGATGTTGCCCCTGTTGTTCAGGTTCTGACCGGTGCTCCAGCAGTCGGCCAGGAGCAGGTCGCCGCTCCACAGGTCCGGAACTCCGACCGTGCCGGCGGCCAGGTTGGGCTCTTTGAAGACGGCCGCGCCGGTCTGCACGGTGAGCCACGAGCTCGCGGACGCGCTCCCCGCCGTCGCCAGAACCAGACCCCCTGCGCTCAGTGCGGCAACCGCCGCTATCGCCGCGCCACCTCGCCGGAACGTGCCTCTCATATCCGCCTCCCGATCACTTGGGTGAGTTGTCGCTTCGAGCAGCTGACTGCTGCTGCGCACCAAGGTGCCGGGCGGGCCTGGGACAAACGTTGGACAAACCTTGAGCAGTGCGTCACCGGTCAGGGCGACCGCCTGTCCAGGCTGTGGAGAACCTGGATCCGCAGGGGCGCGGTGTCCGGGAGGGGGATGTCGTCGATGACGGTCAGGGCCTGGGTCCAGGCGGTGTGAGCGGCGTCGGGGTGGCCCGCGGAAGCGTGGGTGTCGCCCAGGTCGGTGAGACAGGCGGCTTCGTGGTAGCGGTCGTCGGTCTCGCGGACAACGGCGACGGCTTGGCCGTAGCAGTCGACCGCCCGCTCGTACCGGCCGAGTCGACGGTGGATGTGGCCGAGACTTCTCCAGGCGCGGACCTGGCCTTGCAGATCTCCGATCTCCTCGGTCAGGGCGAGGGCCTGCCGGCTGTGGGCGAGGGCCGAGGGTTGGTGATCGTCGAGCCCCGCGAGCATGCGGCCGATGTGGTTCAGGGCGATGGCTTGTCCGCGCGGGTTGTGCTCTGCCCGGTAGTGGGCGAGGGCCTGGCGGGCCTCATCGAGTGCCGCCGGACCGTCGCCCGTTTCCGATGCGTACGTGTTCCCGTCCGATCGGCGTTCACCGTGCTTGAGGGAGAGTGTGGTCAGTTGGCTGTGGATGCGGGCCTGGCCGGCGTGGTCGCCGAGTTCCCTGAACAGGTCCAGCGCGAGCCGGTAGTGGGTGTGGGCCTGGTCGGGGCGGTTCAGCTTGGTGTGGGCGAAGGCAAGACCGCGATGGGCGTAGGCCAGGCCGACCCTGTCGTTGTGGCGCAGAGCAGCGTCGAGGGCGGTCGTGTGGGCCGCGGCCAGGGCGGGCCAGCGTCCCTGCCGGATGAGGAAGGTGGCGGTGACCGCGGCGAGCTGCCAGGTGTGGGTCTCGAAACCGGCAGGGGCCTGCTCGACGGCGGCGAGGACGACGGGGTGCTCGGCGGTGAACCAGGCCAGCGCCTCCCGGGGGTCCGAGAGTTCCTCGGTGACGGTCCCCGGCCGGACGGCGGACAGGCGGAGCGGGTCCTCCTTGCGGCTCAGCAACGCGTCGGCGGCGTGGGCCGTGTGCAGGTAGTGGTCGAGCATCCGGTGTACCGCCGAGCGGCGGGCATCGTCGCTGTCGCGGGCGGTGACCAGTTCGGTGGCGTACACGCGGAGCAGGTCGTAGCACGCGTACCGGCCGGGGGTGTGATCGGTGAGGAGGTTGGCGCGGGACAGCTCGTTCAGCAGGGGGCCGGTGCGGGCGCGCGGCAGCCCGGCCAGGGAGGCGGCCGCGGGCAGGGTGACTTCGGGTCCGGGGTGGAGGCCGAGGAGCCGGAAGAGGCGGGCGGCGTCGCTCCTCAGTGCCTGGTACGAGGTGGCGAACACCGCGCGTATCCGGGTGGCCGGGTCCCCGCCGTCCAGGGCGTCCAGGCGGTTCTCCGCCCGGCGTAGTTCGGCGGCGAGGGCCGTGAGCGGGAGGCGGGGCCGGGCTGCGGCGCGCGCGGCCACGATCGCCAGGGCCAGCGGCAGTCCGGCGCACCGGGCGACGATCTCGTCGACGGCGGCAGGCTCGGCGGCTGTTCGCCGGGCGCCGAGGCGGCCGGTGAGCAGGTCCCGGGCCTGAGCCGGGGTGAGCAGGTCGACGGCCAGCAGATCAGCGCCTTCCACCGCGGCCAGGCCGGTGAGGCGGTCGCGGCTGGTGACCAGAGCCATACAGCCAGGCGCGCCGGGCAGCAGCGGTCGTACCTGTGCGGCGTCGCGGGCGTTGTCCAGCACGACGAGCACCCGGCGGCCGGCCAGCAGGCTCCGATAGAGACCCGTCTGGGCCTCCAGGCTCTGTGGGACGCGCGCCAGGGGCACCCCGAAGGCGTCCAGGAACCCCCGGACCGCGTCGGCCGGGCTCAGCACACGGCCGCCGGGGTCAAATCCGCGCAGGTTCACATACAACTGCCCGTCCGGGAAGGCGTCGCGTACCCGATGGGCCCAGTGCACGGCCAGCGCGGTCTTGCCCACCCCGGCCGTGCCCGACATCGCCGAGACGACCACGGCGGCGGGCCGTGCCGGGCCGGCCTCGGAGGCGCCGGGCAGCAGGCCGTCCAGGCGGGCGAGTTCATCCTCGCGCCCGGTGAAGGCCACGACGGACAGCGGCAGTTGAGCTGGAGGTGCCATCGGCTGCGTCGGCGTCCCCAGCTGCGGGACCGGAGCGGAGGCGGTGTCCGCGGTGTCCTCCCGGCGCAGGACGGCGCCCTGGGCATCCCGCAACGCCTGCCCGGGCTCGATGCCCAGCTCCTGCGCCAGTCGGCCGCGGGTGCGGTGGAAGTGGTCCAGTGCCTCGGCGGAACGGCCGCAGCGGTGCAGCGCGAGCATCAACTGCGCGGCGAGACGTTCGTCCAGCGGATACGCCGCGGCACGGGCCGACAGCTCCGGCAGCAGGGCGTCGTGCTGTCCGAGACGTAATCGCACGTCGCCCAAGTCGAGTTGGGCTGCCATCCGCTCCTGGACCAGGGTGTCGCGCAGGGCGTTCAACCAAGGGGTGTCCAGCGTCGCGAAGGGTTCCGAGCGCCACAGCCGCAGGGCCTGTTCGAACAGGGCCGCGGCAAGGGTGTCGTCGACGGCGGCGCGGGCCCGCACCAGGAGCCCGCGGAAGGTATGCATGTCCACGGTCACGGTGCCGGCCGTGTTCAGAACGTAGCCACCCGGCTGCCGCACGATGGCCGCCTCGCTTGTGGCCGCCAGGGCCTGCCTCAGCCGGGAGAGGTAACCGCGCAGGGTGGCGACGGCCTGCCCCGGCGGACGGCCTCCCCAGACCCGGTCCACCAGCTGATCGGTCGTCACCGGACGGTTGACGTCCACCAGCAGCACCGCCAGCACGCCCCGCTGGCGGGCATGCCCCAGCAACGCGGACCGACCGTCGATATCGGCCTCGACACTGCCCAGCACCCCGAATTCCACCGTCATCCCGGCCCGCCCCCCATGTCGGCTGTCGCACGCACACACCCAGCTCGTCCGGTGATCCGTTCGATCAATTGTCCAGCTGTCGCGGGGTCGTTGAACAGCACGACTGATTCCGTGTCGCCGCTTGTACGACGTGGGCGCGGCCCCGGTGCGGGCGCCCGCGGGCCCGGACGACATGCGGGGGCAGGTGAACCATCTGATCCACGGCCTGCGGGCCGTGCCGTATCGGCGCGGTCAGTCGAACGACACCACAAAGGTGAAGATGCGGTTGGCACCCTCGACGACAAAGCTGTGATCGGTGAGCCGCCCGAGCCGGCCGTTGCTCGTCAGGGCTGTCCGCAGGTGCGAGGAGACCCTGCCCAGATTCTCGGCGGTCAGGTCGAAGTAGCCCACGTGCCCGTAGTCGAGGTTGTTCCAGAGATTGCCGGGCAACTCCCAGCTGTTGCCGGACAATCCCGCGTTCCACCTCGCCGAGCAGGATCGTCGGCGAGGAAGCGCGCCATGGGATGCCCGGCCGAACCAACGGCATCCAGGACGGTCGGCGTGCGGCACTGTTGATGCCAGAGGTACGTGAGCACGGCCGGCCCTGCCGGAGGTGGGAGCTGCGAGGACAGCGACCCGGCGCCCGTCAAGCGTCCTGGTGCCCACGCCGCGGTGCCGTACGGTGCAGGCCAGTGCCCCGGTCCAGCGCCCTGGGGCGGTGAGGCTGCGGGTACCGTCAGAGAGGAGGACGCGCCGCAGCGATGCCCGTCGTGGCCGACCAGGCCGTGGGCGCCGACGGTGGCGATGATCCGGTCGCAGAGGGCACCTTCCACGAGATCGCTGTCCACCCCGATGGTGATGACGTGACCGGCCTCGCCGACCAGGCGGGCGATCAGCCCTGCGGTGCAGCCGGCGCCGGGTTCGAGGATCCGCTCTCCGGGCCCGGGCGGAGGGATCGAGGCGCTGAAACGCCGAAGGCAAGGAGATTCGTCTCCTTGCCTCTCCTAACTTATAGCGCACCGGGGGGCTTGCGGCAAGGCCCCGGGTACGGCCCAGAATTGTCGGCCAAGGCCACCACCTGCGGAAACGGGAGTGCGGTTGCGGGCGCGGCGCGCGGACGGGGAGTGCGCGCCGCCCGGGTCGCAGGCAGGAAGGCAACCAAGGATGAGGACGCGCATGGTTGAGCAGTACGTGTTGGACCTTCGGGAGACCGACGAGGGTCAGGTCGCCGTCGTAGGCGGAAAGGGCGCGCATCTGGGCGGGCTGTCGCGCATTGACGGCATCCGCGTGCCGGCCGGGTTCTGCGTGACCACCGACGCTTTCCGGAAGGTCATGGCGGACGCGCCTGCGCTCGACGGCCAGCTCGAGCAGCTGTCGCGGGTGGCCCCCGACGACCGGGACGCACTCGGCACACTCAGTGCGGAGATCCGCCGGACCATCGAGGGAACCATCCTCCCGGACGATCTCGTGGCGGCGATCACCCGCGCGCTCGCCGGGCTGGGCGAGGACTCCGCCTACGCCGTGCGCTCCAGCGCGACGGCGGAGGACCTGCCGACGGCCTCCTTCGCCGGCCAGCAGGACACGTACCTGAACGTCGTGGGACGGACAGCGATCCTCCAGCACATCAGCCGGTGCTGGGCCTCGCTGTTCACCGAGCGGGCCGTGACCTACCGCAGGCGGAGCGGCATCGACGACCGTACGGTCCACATGGCCGTCGTGGTGCAGCAGATGGTCGTCCCGGACGCGTCCGGCATCCTGTTCACGGCCGACCCCGTGACGGGCAACCGGAAGGTCGCCACCGTGGACGCGGGCTTCGGCCTCGGCGAGGCCCTGGTCTCAGGACTGGTCAACCCGGATGTCTTCAAGGTGCGGGACGGTGAGGTCGTCGCCAGGGCGATCGCCGCCAAACAGCGTGCCGTTCGGGCCGTGGCGACCGGCGGCACGCAGGACGTGGCGATCGACCCACGCCAGCAGGAACAGCCGGCGCTGACGGATACCCAGGTCGTGCGGCTCGTGGAGCTCGGGCGGCGCATCGAGGCGCATTTCGGCCGCCCGCAGGACATCGAATGGTGCCTGGCCGACGACGAGTTCCAGATCGTGCAGAGCCGTCCCATCACGACCCTGTTCCCCGTCCCCGAGAGTGACGACCAGGACCATCACGTCTACGTCTCCGTCGGCCATCAGCAGATGATGACCGACGCCATGAAGCCCCTGGGGCTGTCCATGTGGCAGTTGACGGCCATGGTCCCGATGCCCGAGGCCGGCGGACGGCTCTTCGTCGACGTCACCCGGCGGCTCGCCTCCCCCGCGAGCCGCGCCGCGCTCCTGGACCTCATGGGCCGGGGCGACCCGCTGGTCAGGGACGCTCTGGAGACCGTCCTCGACCGCGACGACTTCGTCCCGACCGCGTCGGACGCCACTCCCGGCGGGCCGCCGGCCCGCAGTGCGTCCGTCCCGGTCGAGGCCGATCCGGCGATCGTCCCCGAGCTGATCGAACGCAGCCGTGCGTCCGTGGCCGCGCTTCAGCGCGATGTCGCGGCCAAGTCCGGCCCGGCGCTGTTCGACTTCCTGCTGGATGCCTTCGAGGAGCACAAGCGGATCCTCGGCGATCCGCTGAACTTCCAGGCGATCATGGCGGGGATGGACGCCACCTGGTGGCTCAACGACCACCTTCAGGAGTGGCTCGGCGAGAAGAACGCGGCTGACACACTGACCCTGTCCGCTCCGGGCAACATCACCTCCGAGATGGGGCTGGAGCTGCTCGACGTCGCGGACGCGATCCGCCCCCACCCGGAGGTCGTGGCGTTCCTCGAGGGCGTCGAGGACGAGGCCTTCCTGGACGAACTTCCCAAGCTCGCGGGCGGCGCCGAGGCGCGCGACGCCATCGAGACCTACCTCGGCCGGTACGGCATGCGCTGCGTCGCCGAGATCGACATCACGAGGCCGCGCTGGAGCGAGCGGCCCACCACGCTCGTGCCGGTGATCCTCGACAACATCAGGACCTTCGAACCGGGCGCCGCGCAACGGCGTTTCGAGGAAGGGCGGCACAAGGCGCTGGAGAAGGAACAGGATGTACTGGCACGTCTGCGGGCTCTTCCGGACGGGGAGGCCAAGGCCGACGACACCAAGCGGATGATCGACCAGGTTCGCGCCTTCATCGGCTACCGGGAGTACCCGAAGTACGGGATCGTCAGCCGCTACTTCGTCTACAAGCAGGCCCTGTTGAAGGAGGCCGAGCGCCTGGTGCAGGACCGTGTGCTGGCCGAGAAGGAGGACATCTTCTATCTCACCTTCCAGGAACTGCGCGACACGGTGCGTACCAACCAGGTCGACGAGCAGCTCGTGCAGCGGCGCCGAGACGCGTTCCGGTCGTACGAGTCGCTCACACCGCCCCGGGTGCTCACCTCTGACGGGGAAGCCCTCAGCGGGGCATACCGGCGCGACGACGTGCCCGACGGTGCCCTGATCGGTCTGCCGGTGTCCGCCGGGACCGTCGAGGGGAGGGCCCGCGTCATCCTCGACATGACGCAGGCCGACCTCGAGGCGGGCGACATCCTGGTCACCACCTACACCGACCCGAGCTGGTCCCCGCTCTTCGTCGCGGCCGCGGGTCTGGTGACGGAGGTGGGCGGTCTGATGACCCACGGCGCGGTGATCGCCCGGGAGTACGGGCTGCCGGCTGTCGTGGGGGTGGAGCGGGCCACCCGGCTGATTTCCGACGGTCAGCGGATCCGCGTCCACGGAACCGACGGGTACATCGAGATCCTGTCCTGACCCACCCGTCGACTGCGCCCCCGCGAAAACGCCCGGACGAGGCGGCAGCGGTCATCGACAGGGCCGGGGCCGGGGCAGCCGCTCACGCCCCGCAGTGACGCGGCGAGGACCTGCTGGTAGCCGAGCGCGCGCGACGCCGTACGCCTCCCGCGCAGGCCTTGCGCCGATGTACTGGGCAGTGGTGTCGGACAGCAGCGGTCGTACCCGTGAACACGCCCCGTCCACGCCGGCCGGCAGACTGGTGGTGGGTGTGGTGCCGTCAGCGTTCGGGTGGGTTCGCTGGTCGTGGGGGGCCGGGACGATAGCGTGAAAGGCATCGGATCCAGACCGGACGGAGGACCCCCGACAGGCTCGACGGACCGCAGGATCTCGACCCGTAGGACATTGGCTAAGCCTGCGGAGAACGGACGGGCCCAGCGGTGGCTGACGTCGGCGTCTGGTAGGGCGCCGGCCTCAGTGTTGCTGTCAGGACGTAACGATGCGTCTCACTCAGCTGCTGGTGTCACCGGAAACCTATGGCTGCCTCGGCGCTGCCGCTCTGAGCGATTCCTCGTACTGCGGGCGGGAGAAGGTGAAGCTCCCGAGGGCACTCAGATCCCAGTCGCGGAAGGTGTTCCGGAGCGCCGACCACGTCACGTTTTGTGATGTCACGGTGATTCGGGCCATCACTCCAGAAGCGTCGTTTCGCCTTCCCTCCCGCCGCGAGGGAGGTTCTTCGGCTCCCCAAGGAAGTGTCGATTAGGCCAGCCGAACCCAGCGGACAGCGGCATGTAGTCGCCCGCAAGCAGCGGGGCGGCGTCGGTGGGAGATTCTGTGGCGAGATTTTCCTGCTCGGTTTGCGCGTAGGGCAGTTCCACTCGCCGGACGAGTTCTATCAGCGGAATTCCGTCCACCGTGATGTTCAGAAAAGCCGTCCCTTTGGAGTTGGTGCGGATTTCCTGCGAAGCCGTGGACGCAATGACGCGATGTGTCACCTGGAAGTTGATTGACTGCACCTTTGCAGGGTATCAGCGTGCGGTGATTGCGACTTGTGGTTGCAGAACTCATCCGTTGGCCCACAGAGGTCAGTATTGGCGGCGTTTTTTCTGTGTCCGGGCCAGGCGGAAACTATCGGTCCGGTCTCGACGAGGTGCGCGTTGAACGTGACCCGGTCCACGATCGCCGAGCAGAGCTGGGGGGGGCGGTGAATGAACAGTCGGCTTCGCACCGGTCTTGTCCAGGTCGGTCAACGCGCCCGTAGCGGGCCGGTGTCCGGTACAGCTTCTTCTCCATCGCGGCCTCGGCGAGCTCGCTCACGAGGTTGGCCGTGGTCGTGCAGCGGACCCGCAGGCCCGTCTCGGCGATCGCGGTCACTGAACCTCTTTCATCCTGTGCTGACGGGTGAAATGGGCTGGTCAGTGGGTGTGGTGACGAGGCAGGGCCCCTCGTCGTTGGCGTGGTGATTCCACTCAGCACACCGGCGACCGAAGGGGCCCTGTTGGTTCCGTATCCTGCCATCCTCGACGTCCCACATGAGCTCGTTGAGCACGTTGCCTGGCTGCTGTACGAGCACCGCCGCGCACGTAACACCCGCTGGCGGAAGCTCAGCTGCTTCGACCAAGCGCTGCTCACGCTGGTCCACCTGCGTAAGAACGAGACGTTCGCCCAGCTCGGCGCCGGGTTCGCGATATCGCAGGCCACCGCCTGGCGCTACGTGGACGAGGCCCTGGACGTGCTGGCTTCCTGGGCCCCAGGTCTCCATGAAGCCCTCACCGGCCTCGGTGAGGGCGACCACGTCATCGTTGACGGCACGCTGATCCCCACCGACCGCGTCCGCGCCGATCAGCCGTACTACTCGCAGAAACACAAGAAGCACGGCATGAACGTACAGGTCATCGCCCGCCCTGACGGCACACCCCTGTGGTTCTCCCGCGCGACACCCGGCCGCACACATGACCTGACCTCGGCCCGCGCCCACGGCATCGTCCAGGCCTGCCTGACCCGACAGATCCTCGTCCTGGCGGACCGCGCCTACCAGGGCGCCGACGCCACATTCCGCACCCCGTACTACCACCACAGCGAACAGCCCGAGCACTACCAGCAGTTCAACCGCGACCACGCCCGGCTCCGAGCCCCCGGCGAACGCGCCTTCGCCCGGCTCAAGTCCTGGACCATCATGCGCAGGGCACGTTCCTCCACCCGCTGCATCAGCCGCACCGTCCAAGCCATCCACGTACTACTGACCTGCGACTATTCAGGATGAAAGAGGTTCACTAAGCCATCAAGTCGTGGACCCCGCTCGGGACCGTTGACCTGAGTCGGGAGTGGTGACGTGGGTGCCTACACCGTTGCTGAACTACTTGAAGAGGGGGAGGGGTTCGACGCTGGAGACCAGACGGAAGAGTCCCTGATCCTCACCGTGGATTTCGTGGAGGTCAAGGGCAAGGTGGTCCGCATCTGAACGAAGGAGCCTGCCTCTCCCTTGGCTGCCAAGGTCGGCGAACAGGTGACGTACGCCGACGAGTGAGGGGAGGGACTGGCCCGCCTCACCGCGCGCTGGTGGCACTGGTGTACCTGCGCTCGCACCTGGCGCGGTTCGCGTCCGGTTTCCCTGTACTTAGCCGTTGAACGGGCAAGGACGTGGAAACGTCTGCTCACGCCTGGCACCATCGTGTTCCGCGGCAGCTAGTGATACAGAGAAGGCAATCACGCCGTCGTCAGCCGCTGTTCGGTCGTAGTGCGGGCCGATCGTGGCCCTTGCAAAGCTCAACCAAGCGGAAGAAGTTGACATGGCATACACGAAGAGCCCCGCTGCGGAGCGGGCGGAGGTAGCGGTGCAGCCACGCACCGCAGGGCGTTTCGCCCGCCGTGCGGGGACGATGACGCTCGCTCTGGCGGCGTCCATGGGGCTCGTGTTCCTGAACTCCGGTTCCGCGTACGCTTCCAATCCCGGCGACATCATCAAAGACAACGTTCTACGCAACTGGGAAACCGGGCTCTGCCTGTACAGCCAAGACCCACCCAACGTCAGCACAGTCTCGTGCAACCAGAATAATACGAATCAGAGGTGGCAACTCGTCTACCAGTACCACGGCTCCTATGATGTGGTCAAGATCCGGAATGCGGGGACCCATCAGTGCCTGGCCCACCTCGGCGGGGATGCTATTCAAACCCGAAGCTGCAACGAGGGCGTTGCGATGAATTTCGCCGGTATTGGGTCGAGCTGGGACCAGGTTCAGCTCCAGTCAACTTCCAGTGGGGCGTGCTTGGACAGCAATTACAGTGGAAACGTCTACGCGATCGGCTGCAATGGCGGCGGCTACCAGCTGTGGAAGTCAGGTATCTGACATAGCCTGATCAAGAGGGAGGGCGGCTCCGCATGGCCCTCCCAAGATCTTCGGCGGGTGGTACGCCAGGGGCCGTTGAGTGATCGCGTTTCGTCCGGAGTGCCGTGCCGGCCCGTCCTTGGAGGGGACATCCCGGTTCGGGCGGGTGCGGACGCAGTGCAGGCACGGTCTCAGTGAACCTCTTTCATCCTGGGGTCTGAGGAGTGAAACAGGCTGGTCAGTGTGGTGACGTGGCGAAGCCCCTTGTCGTTGGTGTGGTGATCTCACTCAACACGCCGACGGCCGGGGGGCTTCGTTGGTTCCGTATCCTTCCACGCTCGATGTGCCGTACGAGCTGGTCGAGCATGTCTCCTGGCTCATCTACACCCGAAGGCGTGAACTTCGCTCGCCGTGGCGGAGGTTGAGCTGTTTCAGACAGGCCCTGCTGGCACTGGCCCACCTGCGGAAGAATGAGACGTTCGCCCAGGTCGGCGCCGGGTTCGAGGTGTCGGAGGCGACGGCGTGGCGCTACGTCGACGAGACGCTCGAGGTTCTGGCCGCCTGGGCGCCTGGCCTGCACGAGGCCCTGGTCGGGCTGGCCGAGGGTGACTTCGTCATCGTCGACGGGACGCTCATCCCGACCGACCGCGTCAAGGCGGACGAGCCGTACTACTCGCAGAAACACAAGAAGCACGGCGATGAACGTCCAGGTCATCGCAGCCCCGGACGGAACCCCGCTGTGGTTCTCACGCGCGACACCGGGGCGGACCCACGACCTCACCGCGGCCCGCGCCCACGGCATCCTCCAAGCCTGCCTGACCCGGCAGATCCTCGTCCTGGCCGACCGGGCCTACCAGGGCGCCGGCGCCACATCCCGCACCCCCTACCACCACCACGAACAGCCAGAGCACTACCAACAGTTCAACCGCCACCACGCCCGGCTACGGGCTCCCGGCGAGCGCGCCTTCGCACAGCTGAAGTCCTGGCGACTGTTACGGCGAGCCCGATGTTCAACCCGGCGTATCAGCACCGCCGTCCAAGCCATCCATACACTCTTGAACTGCGACTATTCAGGATGAAAGAGGTTCACTGAGCTTCTTCAACGTTGCCGCTCCAGGGTGAGGACGGCCTTGGCGATTGACGTCATGCGGTTCGGAGGGCATCGCGACCTGCGGAAGATCCGCCAGGACTTCAGTCTCGCGACGCCGCGTTCGACGGGCGCTCGTGCTGCGGCCAGTGCCTGGTTGAGGGTCTCCTCGGTGGGGGTGAGGTCCTGCAGGGGCCTGCGTTTGATGCCGGTGGTCAGCCACGGGCCGGCGCCCTGGTAACCGGGATCGGCCAGGATGGGCACGCCCTGGCGCTCGCGGATTCGGATGCCTCTCGCAGCGTCTTCAGCAGGCCGGGTGCACGTTCGGTGAGGAGGCCGAGAGTGGTGTGTTCGCGCAGGTACACCAGTGCCGCCATCGCGCGCTGGGACGGACGGAGCTTGCATCGCCGGTCGCCCTCACGGGTGACGATCGGCATGGTGACCCACTCTACGAGTGCGTGCGGCAGATCGGGTGCGGCAGGATGGACGACCAACGAGGCCTCCGAGCAACGTGATGGAGACGTCAGACATCTCGGTCAACAGCTCGGGGGCACCGAGTTCCATGTCCGGTACGCGGGACGGTCCGTGAACGGCCACAATCGGCACGCACTCGCCCTTGCCATCGCCGACCAGGAGCGTCTGAGTCGACTGCTGTCTTCACACGCTGATGTCAACGCCCGTTCCAGCGGGCAGCCAGCGGAAGCTGTGCCGGATCTCGGCCGGGGCGGAGGCCAGGCGCCGTTCGATGGCTTCACGGCTCTCGCGGAAGTGGTGCCAGCCCTCGAAGTGGACAGGGAGGGCAGTGCGCGGGGTGAGCAGACGGCATAGTTCCACGGCTTGAGCAGCCGTCATGGTGTAGCGGATCGGGCCCGTCAGCGGGAAGCGCACGCCGCCCATGTGCAGCAGCGCGGTACCCACGTTCAGTCGACGGGCCAGGTGTCGCACGCCGTCGTAGAGGACGGTGTCTCCAGAGATCCAGAGCACACCGTGCCGTTGGCCCTTCCAGTGGAGTGCGAAACCGGTGACGTCACCCGTGATCCGCCGGGACAGCGGCGGTCCGTGGCGGGCGGGGGTCGCGGTGATGTCGATCGTCATGCGCCGTGGGGCCTGTAGGCGCGTGGTCGTCCAGGGTGCCAGTCCACGGGTGTCGCCGCCGAGTCGTCGTGCTCCGGACACAGTGGTGAGTACAGCGCCGGCGTTCGGCAGCAGGGCGCGCCCGGCCGTGTCGAGGTTGTCGCCGTGGTGGTCGTGGGTGAGCAGGACGGCGTCAACCGGCGGCAGATCGGCGGCGGCGAGGGCGGGGCCGGACGTCTTGCGGGAGGAGGTGCCCCAGCCGAACGAGTAACGACGCCCTGGGGGATCGAATGTCGGGTCGGTCAGCAGCCGCCAGCCGCCGACCTCGATCAGTGTGGTCGGGCCGCCGATGTGAGTGACACGGACGTCGGTCATGCGGTGATCCCTTCAGGTGGCCGGGACGGCGGGGAGGGCCGCCGTCCCGAGCGTGCTGGTGGCTACCTGGCGTGGGACAGCGCCCACGACAGTGCGTGGTCCGCGACCTCCTCCCATCCTGGCGAGGCCGGCATCAGGTGCGGCTGCCCCGGATACACCTTGACCTCGGTGAGGGTGTTCGACTTGTAGTGCTGGGCGTTGGACTGCTGAACCGCGGGCGGCATGAGGTGGTCCAGCTCGCCGGAGAGGAACAGCAGCGGTGCACGTGCGTCGTTGTGATAGTTCACCCAGATGTCCTGGTGGCCGGGCTGGAGATTGGCCAGCACGCTGTTCCACAGGATGCGGCCTGACGCGGGGATCGCGTAACGCTCGTAGAGCGCCCGGGACTCCTCCTCGGAGAAGGTGTTGGTGAAGGCGTAGTGCCACTGCTCATGGGTGAGACCGACCGCCTTGTGCCGGTTGGCAGGGTTCTTCAGCACGGGGAAGGTGGACTTCACCTGGCTCAGCGGTACTACCTTCACGCCTTCGGTGGGCGCGGAGTTGATGGCCACTCCGGCCGCGCCGAAGCCGTGGTCCAGCAGTACCTGGGTGAACGCCCCGCCGGCGGAGTGGCCGATCAGTACGGGCGGCTTGTCGAGGCCGCGGACCACGTTCGCCAGCCTCTCGATGATCTGCGGTGCGGTCACCTTCTCGATCGGGGTCGGGTCGGCGTTCAGGGATTCGACCTCGACGTCGAAGCCGGGGTAGGCGGGCGCGAGCACACGGTAGCCCTGCTTCTCATAGCGGTCGATCCAGTGCTCCCAGCTGCGTGGCGTCACCCAGAAGCCGTGGATCAGGACGATGGTGTCCGGCTCGGTCATCGGTTTTCCTTCCCAGGCGTCAACGGGTGGCTCGGTGGGCGGCCAGGATCTGGCGGACGACCGTGTCGGGATGGGACATCATCACGACATGGGAGGAGCCCTTCACCTCGACGGTCGTGCTCCCGGCACGCTTGGCCATGAAGCGTTGTGCCGCAGCCGGGATGACGTTGTCCGCAGTGGGGATCACGTACCAGGACGGCAGGCTCTTCCAAGCCGGTACACCGCTGGCGGACGCCAGTCCGCCCACACTGCCGGGGCGCTGAGTGGCCGCCATGAGCCGTGTCACGGAGACCGGCAGGTCTGCGGCGAAGACCTGGCGGAACTTCGCCGGGTCGATGTAGCCGTCCGTGCCGGTGGTGCCGTCCGGCAGAGGGAACGGGCGGGTCACCAGCGCGTCCGGCAGTTGGCTGCCCGGGAACATGCCGGCCAGTTGCAGCGCGCTCTCGCCCTCGTCGGGCGCGAAGGCCCCGACGTACACCAGCGCCTTGACCTGGGAGTGACCGCGCCCGGCGTTGCTGATGACCTCGCCGCCGTAGGAGTGACCGACCAGGATGACCGGGCCGGGGAGAGTGTCGATGACGCTGGAGACGTACGCCGAGTCGCCCGCCAGGTCGCGCAGGGGGTTCGCAGGGGCGATGACCGGGAAGCCGGCCTTGAGCAGGAGCGTGATGACGTCGTTCCAGCCGGAGGAGTCGGCGAACACGCCGTGCACGAGCACGACGGTCGGTCTCGTGCCGCCGTCCGAACGGGGCGAGGCCGAGGCGGGGGCGGCACCGAGGGTGACCGCTCCTGCCGCGAGGAGGCCACCGAGGACGCGACGGCGGGGCTGACCTTCGGGAATCATGCGGTGGTTACCTTCCGCAGTCAGAAGTTGAGGAAGTCGAGCAGGTCGGCGCCCAGCTGTTCCTTGTGCGTGTCCGTGATGCCGTGCGGCGCTCCCGGGTAGATCCTCAGCGTCGCGTTCTTGATGCGGTCCGCCGACGCCTTGCCGCCCACCTCGAAGGGCACGACCTGGTCGTCGTCGCCGTGGATGACCAACGCGGGTACATCGACAGCGTCCAGGTCGGAGCGGAAGTCGGTGGCCGAGAAGGCCGCGATGCACTCATACGCGTTGCGGTGTCCGGCCTGCAGGCTCTGGCGCCAGAACGCGTCCCGGATGCCCTGCGAGACGTCGGCACCGGGCCGGTTGTGGCCGAAGAACGGTCCGTCGGCCAGGTCCCGGTACAGTTGCGAGCGGTCGGCGAGGGATCCGGCGCGAATCGCGTCGAACACCTCGATCGGTACGCCCCCGGGATTGTCGTCGGTCTTGAGCATGAAGGGCGGTACGGCGGAGACCAGCACGAGCTGTGCGATACGGGCGGTACCGTGCCGCCCGATGTAGCGTGCGACCTCGCCGCCGCCCGTGGAGAAGCCGACGAGCGTCACGTCTCGCAGGTCGAGCGTCTCGATGAGGGTGGCGAGGTCGTCGGCGTACGTGTTCATCTCGTTGCCGTGCCAGGTCTGGGCGGACCGGCCGTGGCCACGGCGGTCGTGGGCGATGACGCGGAAGCCGCTCGATGCGAGGAACAGCTGCTGCGCCTCCCAGCTGTCCGAGTTGAGCGGCCAGCCGTGGCTGAGCACGACCGGCCGGCCCGTGCCCCAGTCCTTGTAGTAGATCTGCGCTCCGTCGCTTGCGGTGACGTATGGCATGGATACTCCCGTCCGCGGGACCTGCTGTCCGGTCACCTCAGCGTGTGCCAGGACGGACGATGCTCGAATCCCGTGGAGCGCGTAGTCGTGACCGGACTCAGTCGTCCCATACCTGGTTAAGTTGCCGCCGGGACGTCACGTCGAGCTTCCGGAAGATCTTCCGCAGGTGGTAATCGACCGTGCTTGCGCTGATGAACAGCTGGGCGGCGATCTCGGCGTTGGTCGCGCCGCCCTTGGCCAGGCGGGCAATCTGGTGTTCCTGCGGGGTGAGCGTGTTCATCGGCCCGGCCGGCCCGCGCTGGGGGCTGGCCCCGGTGGCGGCGAGTTCCTGGGCAGCGCGCGCCGCGTATGCCGTGGCCCGCATGGCGTCGAACATCGCGACGGCTGCGTGCAGGTGCTCGCGGGCGTCCTTGCGGCGCTTGCGGCGACGCAGCCACTCGCCGTACAGCAGGTGGGCGACGGCAAGATCGGAGCGCGCTCTCGTGCCCGACAACAGGGTGATCGCCTCACGGTACAGCGGCTCCGCATCGCTGACGGCAGCGAGCAATGCGCTCGAGCGAGCCAGCAGGCCCAAGGCCCAGGGCGTGCCGGAGGCCGTAGCCCGGGATGCCAGTGTTCTCAGCGTGGCCGTCGCCAGGACCCTGTCCCCGCACCGTACGGCCGCCTCGACAAGGTGAGGGAGCACTCGGGAATGCACCCCGAGCACATCGTGCTCGATCAGCTCGTGCCCGATGGTGCGTGCCTCTGCGTAGTCGCCGCGGCTGAGGGCCAGCACCATCATGCCGATGCGGGCGATGGACTCGACCGCGCCGCTGCCGAGCCAGGTACCGGCCTCCATCGATCCACGCAGTACGGCGTCGAGGTCCTCTCGCTCACCATGCCAGGCGAGCAGTTCGGGATGCCGGTAAATGGCCCACACGTCGTCGTTCGCGCCGATCGCCGCACGAATCTGATGTCCCTCGGCAAGCACGTCGTCGGCAGCGGCCAGCTCGCCGAGATTGGTCTCGGACATAGTGGCGCAGTACAGCGCCGTGTCCAGCTGCCACAGGGCGCCGGTCCACCGGGCGACGTCAGCGGCCCGCCCGATGACAGCGGTGTGCGTCTGCTCATCCCACAGGACCATCGACATGGTGATGGCGGGCAGATAGCCGCGCAGCACCGACTCCTCGGGGGTGTCTGGGTCCAGCACCATGGCGCAGGCCCGCCGTAGGTGGGGCACGGCACTCTCGTAGCCGTCGATGGCCAGGGCCGCGAAGCCGCGCAACACGAGGTCGACGCCGGTCGCCTCACCGGTGCGCGGCACCAGTGACTCCACGGCCCGGGCGATCTCGACCGGCGTCGTGTCCTCCATCAGATGCTCGGCGGTGATGGCGCGGTCGATCGCTCTGAGGAGTGCCTCACGAGCCAGGTCCGGAGCACCGTCGGAGAGGAACTGGGCGGCGCGCACGCACAGCGCCGGCGCCTGCGCGAACGAGTCCTCTCGACCCAGCGCGATGGCCGTGGTCGCCCGGACCAACAGCGCCCGGCCCTGGCCGACATCGCCGAGCAGCTCCGCGTCGATGCCGTCCAGCAGCGACTCCGCCTGCAGCGGCGCCCCGGACCGCAGGGCCGCCTCGGCGGCTGCCAGCAGCCGCCCCGCTCGTACCTCACCTTCCGGCGTCAGCTCGGCTGCCCGGGTCAGAAAGGTGGCGCGCGCGGCATAGCCACCCCGCGCGCCCGCCCGGTCGGCTACGTGTTCCACTTCCGCGGCGACACCGGCATCGGTCCCGATCGCAGCCGCAGCGAGATGCCAAGCCCTCCGGTCGGTGTCTGCCGGGCGGTCGGTCACCTCCGCCAGCGCGCGATGCGCGCGCCTTCGCTCGACGCTGGTGGCGCCACCGTACACAGCCGACCGTACGAGCGGATGGCGGAACTCCGCGGCGCTGCGCAGCACCACCAGACGCGCGGCTTCCGCCGGACCTGAAGCCTCCATACCGATCCCGAGCCGACGCGCCGCGCTCATGAGGTAGCCGAGGTCTCCACCCGGCTCGGCGGCGGCAAGAAGCAACCAGGTCTGCGTCGGCTCCGGGAGCTCGCGGACCTGCTGAAGGTAGTGAGCCTCCAACCTGCCGCCCACCGGCAGCGGTTCGGGCAGCACGAGCCCTCCGGCAAGCTGGTCCGCGGACAGCTCACGCCCCAGGTCAGCCAGCGCCAGCGGGTTCCCGGCCGTGGCGGCCACGATGCGCGCCGCGACACGTGTGTCGAGCTGTCCGGGGACGGTCTGCCGCAGCAGTTCCAGAGCGAACTCGTCCTCCAGGCCGACGACCTCGGTGCATGAAAGGCCCGTTGGCGCGGCGAATCCAGTTCGGGCGGCGAACAGCAGGCCGACGCTCTCGGCGTGCAGCCGTCGGCTCACGAAGGCGAGCACGCCGAAGGACTCCTCGTCGAGCCACTGAGCGTCATCGACACAGGCCAGAACAGGCCGCTGCTTCGCGGCCTCCGCCAGCAGAGTGAGTGTCGCGAGCCCCACCAGGAACGGGTCGGCGGACGGACCGTCGGCCAGCCCGCACGCCACCCGCAGCGCCGTGCGCTGGGTTTCGGGTAACACGCCGGGCTCCTTGAGATCGTCGAGGAACGACACGAGCAGCCGGTGCAGCGCCGCAAAGGGGAACCCGGACTCCGCCTCCACCCCGGCCACCCGCAGCACGCGCAGGTCAGCCGCCTCCGCGGTCGCATGATCCAACAGGACGGTCTTGCCCATGCCGGCGTCACCGCGCAGAAGGACGGCAGCACTCAATCCCTCACGCAGACCCGCGACGAACCGATCGAGGGCCTCACGTTCCCTGATCCGCCCCTTGAGTATCACACCGACGCCTTTCAGAAGGGTGGGATAGCAGGGTCGACGGCGACGCGGCCCCCACACACATGCACGCCGTCGCACCCTCCGCTGGTGCTGCCCATACTGCACATGCCCGTCCGGACCTACAGGGGCATTGCACAAGTCATATGCCTCTCTCCACTTTTTCGCTGTTCCTCCTTGACCGGCTCCCCCGGCCAGGTCCCAGGCCCCGAAGACCTGCCTTGCCTCGTGCACCCGGGCCGGAGCCTCTACCCGCTCGCGGACATAGCGGTCCACCGACGGCGGTGGGCGCCGGTCTTCGGGCAGAGCGGCCCGTCGTTGGGGCAGCGACAGCACCCGTCCGACGTTCGCCTCGGCCCAGGGCGGAGGATCGTCCTTGTCGTGCTCCGGCTCGGGATCCCGTACGGCGGCCTCAGCCCTCCCCAGGAGATGAGCCGCCACGCCTCCGGCAGGAATTGGCCCGCGAGTTCGGCGCGACCGCGATCGTGGCCGAGCGCAGCGAGGAGGGTCCGTGCTGAACCGGCTGATCGTCCTCCTGGCCAGTCAGCGAGCCAACTCCGACCACGAAGTGGCGGGTGCACTGGCTGGCGCCCGTAACGGACGGGGAATACCCGGCCGCTCGGCCATCTCTGACCGTGGATCTTCGGCATGAACGGGGAAGCCTGGCGCCGGGGCGAACCGGCGAACCCAGCCGCCCGCCTCTCTCCGGTACGTCCGCCCAGGACGGTGGGCTGGCCCGTGCTCGCCCGCCGTCGACCGCACAGGCCGCCCCCCCTCGTCCCGCGAGTGACGACCCGTCATCGTGTGTGCTACTCGGTCAGGGAATCAGAACGGTGGCTCCTCGCCGGACCACAGGCGTGTCGTCGGCACGAGCGGTGCTGGGGGGCTGGTGTGCTGAAGGACGGCCAGGGCCTCCTCCACGCGGTCGAGGTCGATGAGGTACTTGGCGAGGTCGTGGCTGTTCCTGCGGTCCTGCTGCTGGAGCACGGCGACGGCTTCCTCGGTGCGCCCGGCACCGGCGAGGAGGCGGGCGATGTGCTCGGCCGCGTACCAGGTGGCGCCTTCGGGGTGGGCCCGGGCCCGTCCGACCGCCTCGTCGACCCCGCTGCAAGCGGCGATCAGCGGCAGTCGTATCCGGAACACCTCCCACTCCTCCTCACCCCCTCGTCGGGCGGCGAGGGCGTCGAGGTGGGCCAGGCCGTCGGCGGGCCGGCCCTGGGCGAGACACAGCTCGGACAGGATGCGGAGGATCCAGTCGTCGCCGTTGCGGCCGTCGGCCTGCGCGCGCATCACGGCGATCGCCTCGTCGACGCGGCCGTGCCGGACCAGAAGCTGCGCGAGGCAGTACGCCGAGTTCGGGTGCAGGTCCGCGGGCCCGTCGGCCTGTCCGTACACGGCGATCGCGCCCTCGACCTCGCCGCGCTCCTCCAGCAGCTCCGCCAGCCGCTGCACGACCCCCTCATCACCGCCCGTCGCGGCGTAGCCGCGCAGTGCCTCGATCCGGCCGTGCCGGGCCAGCAGGTCGGCGAGCTGGTCGCGGCCGTTGACCGAGGTGACCTGTCGGCGGCGGAGCAGGGCGACGGCCTCGTCGATGCGGCCCTGGCGCTCGCGGATCGCCGCGAGCAGGCCGATCGCCGCGTCGGGTTCGACACCGCGGCAGCACCACGGGAAGTCGGAACACTCGTGGTCGGCCCGGATCCGGGCGGTGAGCAGCGCGGCGGCCTCCTCGTCCCGGCCCGCGACTCCCGCCACGTCGACCAGGGCGGTCGCGAGTGCCCGGTCGTCAGCGTGCGGGAGCAACAGCGTGAACGCCTCCGCGGCGCGGCCGTGCCGGGCCAGCAGCCGCGCGTACGTCTCCAGCCCCATCGGATGCCCGGCTTCCATACCGGCACGGGTGACCCCGATCGCCTCGTCGACGCGGCCCCAGCCCTCCAGCAGCCCGGCGGTGGCGGCAACCGCCGTCCACCACCCGGTCGCCAGGTACGGATCGAGCACCCGCAACGCATCGGCCTGCCGACCCCGTCCGCCCAGCACCCGCGCCCACGCCAGCGCGCAGAACCACTCCCCGCGCCCCGCCTGCACCTCCACGATGTCGGCGTGACCACGCTCCAGCAGCCGCGCAACCAACTCCGCAGGAATACAGCCGGATCCCGTCCGTGCCCGGTGATCAAGATCAGAAACGTCCACGGCCACGCACCTTAACGCTCACCCCCGACACCCCACCGACAGCCTCGCATCACCCTGCGCGGCGCCGCCGGGCGACGGACCTGCCCATACGGCACTGGCTCGGGCCCGGCTCAGCACCCCGGCGCGCTTCCACGCCCGGCTCCCCGGCGACGCCTTCGGCCGCCTGAAGCGGCGGGGGACTGTCAGTGGCTGGTGGCAGGATCACCGGCATGGGTTTCGTACGCACTACTCCCCCGCGGCCTGTCGAGGTGACCGCGGTCTTTCCCGAGCTGGCCCCGTTGGCGCGACCTGCCATCCGGCTGCATCCGCGTCCGGGGTCGCCTTCGGTGAGGGACAGCTCGGTCGGCGGGCCGTTGTTGTGGCCGGCAGGGGAGCCGTGGCCGCACTGCGAGGACGCGCACCTGCACCTGGACACGGGATTCCGCGAGTCGCCAACCGAAGTGCGGCTCCGGAGACGCCTGCAGTCGCGGCGGCGCCCCGACGGCCGGCCTGCCGTGCTCACGCCCGAGGAGGAAGCGCTCAAGGAACGCAATGCCGCACGGCTCGCTGCACGCCTCGACGCCGACCCCCGCCAGCCCGCCGAATGCCCGGTCCCGATGCTGCCCGTGGCTCAGCTGTTCCTGCGTGACATACCCCTGTTGCGGCCGCCCGGGCAGGCCGATCTGCTTCAGATCCTCTGGTGCCCCTACGAGCACGAACCCGATAACAAGCCCTCGACCGCACTGCTCTGGCGGTCGGCCGCGGACGTAGGCGACATCCTCACCGCGCCACCGGAACCGTACGAGGCGGACTATCCCGGTTACGTGCCCGAGCCGTGCGTGCTGGCGCCGGAAGCGATCACCGAGTACCCCAACAGTCTGGATCTGAGCCCGGAGCTACAGCGCATGCTGGAGGACTGGAACAGGTGGCAGGCAGCCGGCGCCGACGTGGACAGCTCCTACGCGGAGTATCCACGCGACTTCTACTCCATCCATCTGGGCAACGCACCCGGCTGGAAGGTCGGCGGCTGGCCCCCTTGGGGCCGCACCGACCCCAACCCCCGGTACTGCGCCGTGTGCGAGGTGCAGATGGTCCCGCTACTGACGATCGCGTCCTGGGAGTGGGACGGCGGGGAAGGCCGCAACTGGGCGCCGCAGGAAGACCAGGCCGCCGCCCGAGCCGGCTCGTCCTACGCGGGCCAGCGTCTCTCGCAGCCGACCAGGGTAGAAGTAGGCAGCGCGGACAACATGCAGATCTACGTCTGCCCGACCTCCCCCGAACATCCACACACCGACCTCATCCAATGAACCGCCGGGCCTGACACCTACCCACCCTCCTGGTCCCAGCGACGGCAAGCACCTACAACCGCCCGCCTCTTCGATCAAACCTGACCAATACGGTCTGGCAGCGGCGTCGGGCACGCGGGGATGGCTGTGGCTGCCCGCTGCGGCGCCGATGTGGAGGAGGGCCGGGATTCCCGACGAACACCGGATGAAGGGGGGGGCGGTGCCGAGTTCCAGGGGCACGGCGAACCATCGACCGCGGCTGGCTCATCGAGCAGTACGTTCACCGCCGCCGGACCCTGCCCGATCTCGCCCAGACCGCACCGAAACGAGAAAGCGTGCCAGGCGGTCCGTGATCCCGCAGACGTCTTTGCAGATCGGGCCCCCCGATTGCTTTCCTAGGAGCCCTAGGTTAAAACTAGGACCTCAAGGATCCTAGGAGGGCGCATGCTGTGGGCCGGGCTGACAGCGATGTGGGTGACAGTCGCGGCCGCGGAGCTGGCGGATGACGTCGGGCTCGACCAGGCGACCACCTCGCAGGTGGCGCGGCGGCTGGGCGTGAAGGACGCGAGCCTCTACACGCACGTCCGCAGCCTGGAGGATCCGCGCGGGCGGATCGCCCCGCTGGCGGCGGACGGGAAGACCATCCGCATCGCGGAGGCGACTGCCGGGCGAGCAGGCAAGGACGCGCTCGTCGCCTTCGCGCATGCCTGGCGGGAGTACGCCCACCAGCATCCGGGCCGCTGCGTGGCAACGCAGACCCGATCCGGATCGATCCCGAGCTGGCCGCCAAGGCGCCCGGACCACGGCGGGCGGTCGAGCTGACGTACGGCATGCTGCGCGGCCACGGACCGGCCGAGCCGGATCTGACCGACGCGGTCCGGTTGCTGCGCAGCATGTTCCACGGGTGCGTCGCCCTGGCAGTGGCGGGGCGGCTTCACGCACGAGCGTTCGCCGCAGCAGTCCTGGACCCGCGCGCTCGACGCCCTGCACACCCTCCTGGAGCACTGGCCCCGTCCCGAGATGGAGACTCCTCATGACCGACCGCACTGTCGGCAGCCTGCGTGTGAACGGCGCGACCTTGCACTACGAAGTGCGCGGCCAGGGCCCGCTCGTGCTGCTGATCCCCGGAGGGACGGGCGGCGCGGCGTCCTTCGACGGCATCGCCGACTACTTGGCCGCCGCGTACACAGTCGCGACCTACGACCCGCGCGGCATGTCCCGCAGCACGCTGGACGACCCCGACGCCGAGCAGCACGTGGCCGAGCACGCCGAAGACGCGTTCCGGTTGCTGGAGCTGCTGTCACCTGGCGAGGCCGCCAGAGTGTTCGCCGCCAGTTCGGGCGCGATCACCGCGCTGCACCTGCTCACCGCCCACCCCGAACGCATGACACGGGTCGTGGCGCACGAGCCGCCCGTGGTGGAGGTCCTGCCGGACGCGGCTCAACACCGCACGCTCATCGCACACGTGCAGGACACGTTCCGCGCCCAAGGGCTCATGCCGGCGATGGCCGTGTTCGCCGCGGGCCTCAGGAAGGACGGCGACACCACCGAGCCGAAGGCCGAGCTGAAGCTTCCGCCCCAAGCGGCGGCGCGGGCCGAGCAGACGATGGCCGACCTGCCGTACTTCGTCGGGCGGATCGTGCCCAGCTTCATGTCCTACACGCCGGACATCCCTCGGCTGGAGGGGCTGTCGGACCGGCTCGTGATCGCCGGCGGCCAGGACTCACGCGGTGAGCTGCCCTACCGCTCGGCAGCTTTCCTGGCCGAGCGTCTCGGCACGGAGCTCCAGCACTTCCCCGGCGGGCACATCGGACTGACCACGCACCCCGCAGAGTTCGGCGAGCTCCTGCGGAAGGCCCTCCGAGGCGATCATCGCTGAAGGCGGTGCCGAGGATCCTGTCCCGGCCCTGAAGGTGCACGGTGGCTCTCCGGCCAGCCGTACGGGAAGGCGGGTGCACGACCGACCGGCACGCTGCACCTGCCTACCTGCATGCCCCTGACAGGCCGACCCGGTCTACGAGCACCTCGCCCGCCGACTACCGCACTCCCCCACCGGGCCGCCGCCCGCGGCCCGCGTCGGAACGCCGAGCGTGAGGGCGGACAGGACCGCGGCTTGCGGTCCTCATCCTGCGCGGCGGACGCGGGCCGACAGGAGTTGGGCAAGCAGAGGGCCTCGGCCCAGGGCTGCCCGCCAGGCGGCGCGGACGTTCGTCGGGCAGCATGTTCAACGCGGGGGCGGGAGTCGCGTGATGCTCGCTTGACGGCTCGGCGCACGCGAGAACGGGAGACACCACCCCTCCCTCTCGTTCAGATGACTCCGAGGAGTCCGTTGCCGCCGAGGAGGGTGCTGTCCCTCTGCGGGAAGCCGACGGACGGAGCGGTGATCATGCTGCTGCCTTGGGCAGTGGGGCCGTTGGTGCCGCCCGGGAGGACCCAGACGGCGCCGGTGGAGTTGTTCTCCTCCGCGGCGCTGATGAAGAGTTCCGGTTTGCCGTCCTTGTTGATGTCGCCGACAGCCACGGTGGTACCGAACATGTCGTCGGTCTCGCCGGCTCCGGGGATCTTGGCGGTGTCCTGGGTGAAGCCGTAGGCGCCGGTGCCCAGGGCCCCGGTGCGGCGGCCGGGGACGACCGTCACCCGCCCGGCGTTCGGCTTACCCGTGTCCTCCGTCGGCGAGCCGATCACGATGTCCGCCAGCCCGTCCCGGTTCAGGTCGGCCACCGCGAGGGCGCCGCCGAAGTTGTCCCACTTCTCGCTCGTGTCGGGGACACCGGGGGTGTTCTGGGTGAGCTGCACCGGCTTCGCGTCCCGCGCGATGCCCTGAGCCGAGCCGTACCAGAGCAGGACCCGGCCGCCGAGCGCACCGTCGGCGGTGCCGTGGTCCGGCTCGTCCGGGTCTCCGACCACGAGATCGGCGTAGCCGTCGCCGTTGATGTCCCCGGTGGCCGCGATCAGGCCGTTGCCCGTCTGCTGTGCGCCGCCGTAGACGGGGTTGACGTACACCTCGCCGCCGCTGATGTCGCTGAGGCGTACGGTGACGGCCACCTCGTCCGGGACCCCGCTGTGGGCGAAGTCCCCCAGCGTGACACTTCCGACCGAAGCCGTGTCACGGTTTTCGTCGGCCGAGCCGTAGGTGCCGCTGCGGCTGAACGGCCCCCTGAAGCGCATCGCCCCCTCATACCCGGCCACGAGCACCTCGGTCCGCGCGCCGGCACCGGTGCTGAGCGCTGCCACGTCCAGTCCGTAGTACTTGCCGGCCGTGATCGCCGGCAGATCGGTGCCGGACGTCAGCCCGGACCTGCTGCCCCACAGGACCGTCACCGTGCCGGCGTCCTGGCCCCGCGTGGTGTCCTCGTACGGCGCGGAGACCACCAAGTCCGCGTAACCGTCCCGGTTCAGGTCGGCCGTCGCGGTAGCGGCACCGAACCCGTCGTTCGACTCGGCCGTGCCCGGCACACCCGCGGTGTTCTGCGTGATGGTCGCCCGCCGGGACACCGACAGCCCGGCCCGCCCTCCGTAGAGAACGACCACGGCACCGGCTCCCGCCTTACCGGCAATCTTCGCCCCCGGCGCGGGCAGCACGGCGTCGCGGTAACCGTCCCCGTTGAAGTCACCGGGCACCGCACCGTGCACGGCCGCCGCGGGCGCGGCCGACAGCAGCGGAGCACCCACGACAACGGCGACCAGAAGCGCCCCTGCTCGCCAACCCCCGTGCAGATTGGGTCTGTTCATCATGAGCTGGATCCCCTCCCCCTCGACGCACCTGGCGTGCGCCACCGTCCAGGGCATCGTAGAGGGCGCCCCCGAACGGACACTGTCCGGCGCATCATCACGATTCCGGTGCCATCCGGCGCAGAGGCTGCGGCCGAACGACCCCGCAGGCGAGGAGCTTCGCTGCCCGCCCTGACGCCCGGCACAGCAGTCCGCGGCTCAGAACCCCACCCGATGCCGTTCCGCGTTCCGGAAGGGAGCTCGACAAATGTCGAAAGGCTCGCGGCCCATCTCCCATCGTTTGCCGGTGGTGACCGATTTCGACCGCGCCGTACGGTCTGCGCACCGTCGGATTCCGGCTGCGCGTGCTGAAGGCAGCGGGCCGGAGCCCAGCTGAGATCGGAGAGCCTTGGATGAGTGCAACAGTCGCCTTTGTCGGGCTGGGGAACATCGGGGGACGCGTGGTCGCCCATCTGGTGAAGGCCGGGCACGACGTGGCCGTCTTCGACCTGAACACCGCCGCGGTCGCGTCCGCCGTGGAGGCGGGGGCGCGGCCCGCGGAGTCGGCCGCCACGGCCGCGGCGGGCGCTGAGGCGATCTTCCTGAGCCTGCCCACGCCGGCGATCGTGGAGGCGGTCGTCGGGGAGATCCTGCCGTACGCCGGGAAGGGTGCTGTGATCGTCGATCACAGCACCATCGACCCGGACACCTCCCGCACACTCGCGGCGACGGCCTCCGGGGTCGGCGTGAGTTTCCTGGACGCCCCGGTCAGCGGTGGTGTGCAGGGGGCGGAGGCCGGCACGCTCGCCATCATGGTGGGCGGCGACGAGGCCGCCCTCGACAAGGTACGTCCGCTGCTGGACACATACGCGGGAAGCGTCGTGCGGGTCGGTGACAGCGGCAGCGGTCAGGTGGTGAAGCTGGCCAACAACCTGATCACCGCGATCAACATCGCGGCGCTGGGCGAGGCGCTGACCACGACCGTGAGCCAGGGTGTCGACCTCGACACCGCGGTGAGCGTGCTGACCAGGTCCTCCGCCAACAGCAACGTGCTGTCCAACTACTTCCCGCGCACCCTGTTCACCGCCGAGCGGCCGACCGGCTTCGCGCTCGACTTCATGCACAAGGACCTGGGCCTCTTCCTGGCCTCCGCGGCCTCCGGGCCGGTGCCGCTGCCCCTGTCGAACGCCGTGCGCGATCTGTTCTCGATCGGCCGCCGACTGGGTCGCGGCGGCAAGGACTTCACCAGCGTCGTCGAGTTCTACGAGGACTTCGCCGGCGTCCGCCTCCAGACCGAGGAGACCAGCAAGTGAGCAGCACCACCGTCGGCACGCCCACCGTCGACACGCCCACCGTCCACCAGCTGATCGGCGGGGTGTGGGGCCCGGCCGACTCCGATGAGTGGATCGAGGTGGAGAACCCCGGCCGCCGCGAGATCATCGCCCGGGTGCCGGCCTCCGGTGCCTCGGACGTCGACCGCGCCGTGGCCGCCGCCAGGGCCGCGTTCCCCGCGTGGCGTGCGCGGCCCTCCCGCGAGCGCGGCGCCCTGCTGATCAAACTCGGTGACAGGATCGCCGAGCACCAGGAGGAACTGGCCCGGATCCTCGCGTCCGAGACCGGCAACGCGCTGCGCACCCAGGCACGGGGCGAGGCCGCGTCCGCCGTGGACGTCTTCCGCTTCTACGGACAGGTCGCCTCGGAGCAGAAGGGCGAGACCCTCCCCCTGGGGGACGGGCTCCTGTCGTACACCGTGCGCGAGCCGCTGGGTGTGGTGGGCGGCATCGTTCCCTGGAACGCCCCGGTCCTGCTGTCCGCCCTGAAGATCGCCATGGCTCTGTCGACCGGCAACACCCTCGTCCTCAAGACCGCCGAACTCGCTCCGCTGGGCGTGCTGAAGGTCGCGCAGTGGGCCGCCGAGATCCTCCCCGACGGCGTGCTCAACGTCCTCTGCGGCACAGGCGAGACGGTCGGCGCGGCCATCACCGCGCACCCCGACATCGCCAAGCTGACGTTCACCGGCTCGACCGGCGTCGGCAAGGCCATCCTCGCGGCGGCCGCCGACCGGATCGTGCCGGTCACCCTGGAGCTGGGCGGCAAGTCGCCCGCCATCGTGTTCCCCGACTCCGACGACGACGCCACCGTCGACGGCGTGATCGCGGGCATGCGCTTCACCCGCCAGGGCCAGTCCTGCACCGCCGGCTCCCGGCTGTATCTGCACGAGGACATCTTCGACTCGTTCCTCGCCAAACTGACCGACAAGCTCGACCGGCTGAAGATCGGCGACCCGCTCGACGAGGAGACCGACATCGGCGCCATCGTCAGCGAGAAGCAGCACGCCACCGTCTGCCGCTACATCCAGTCCGGCCTGGACCAGGGCGGCAAGCTGATCACCGGTGGCGTCCAGCGGCCGATCGACCAGGACGGCTACTACGTGGCCCCGACCGTCATCAGCGGTGCCGAGGCCGACTGGGACGTCACCCGCGAGGAGGTGTTCGGGCCCGTCCTGGTCGTCATCCCCTGGCGCGACGAGGACGAGGTCGTGGCCGCGGCCAACGACTCCCCCTACGGCCTCGCCGGCTACGTGTGGTCGAAGAACATCGACCAGGCGCTGCGTACCGCGCACCGCCTGGACGTCGGATGGATCCAGATCAACCGCGGCGGCGGCCAGATCCCCGGCATGGCCTACGGCGGCATCAAGCAGTCCGGCCTGGGCCGGGAGTACTCCGTGGCCGGTGCTCTGGAGAGCTTCACCCAGCACAAGAGCTTCACCATCGCCTACACGGCCTGACCGCTGCGCGCACCCCCCACGCGCACCCGCAGCACCTCAACGACGTCCGACAGGCGTCGCCCAAGCCCCGCACCCGGACCCGGACCCGCACCGGTTCGTCATTCCTCAACTCCGCTCACGGCGGCGCCTGTCACCTGGACGGCTCCGCCGTACCCGAAGGAGACCTTCCATGGGTACCACCACCCCACAGCCGCCGGCCGCCGGCGTCGAACTCACCGATGACGGACTCGCGCAGAGCCTCAACAAGCGCCACATCCGGATGATCGCCGTCGGCGGCGCCATCGGTGTGGGCCTCTTCCTCGGTGCCGGCGGCGGCATCGCCAAGGCCGGCCCCGCTCTCATCGCCGTCTACGCCCTCACCGGCGTGTTCATCTACATCATCATGCGCGCCCTCGGCGAGCTGCTGATCTACCGTCCGGTCAGCGGCAGCTTCGCCGAGTACGCCCGTGAGTTCATGGGCCCCGCCTACGGCTTCATCACCGGCTGGGGCTACTGGACGACATGGACCGTCATCGGCATGGCCGAGATCACCGCCGCCGGCATCTACGTCCACTACTGGTTCCCCTCCGTCCCGCAGTACGTCACGGCGCTCGTCGTCCTCGTCGCGCTGGTGCTCCTGAACCTGCTGAAGGTGGGAGCCTTCGGCGAGGCGGAGTTCTGGTTCGCCTCCATCAAGATCGCCGCCATCCTGGCGCTGATCATCGGCGGCACCCTCGTCGCCGTCTTCGGCATCGGCGAGGCGGGCGACAACAGCGCGATCGCCCACCTGTGGAACCACGGAGGCGCCGCCCCCAACGGGTGGATGCAGGTCCTGCTCGCCTTCCAGATCGTCGTCTTCTCCTACCAGGGCGTCGAGCTGATCGGCATGACCGCCGCCGAGACCAAGAACCGCGAAACCGTCCTGCCCAAGGCCATCAACTCCATCCCCTGGCGGATCGGCATCTTCTACGTCGGCTCGCTCCTGGTCCTGCTGACGCTGTTCCCCTGGACCGAGTTCAGCGCGGGCGAGAGCCCGTTCGTGAAGGCCCTGACCCACATCGGCCTGCCGGCCGCGGGCAGCATCATGAACTTCGTCGTCCTCACCTCGGCCCTGTCGTCCTGCAGCTCGGGGCTGTTCAGCAACGGCCGCCTGCTCAAGCGCCTCGCCGCGGACGGTGTGGCCCCGGGCCGCTTCGCCACCGTCAACAAGGGCCATGTGCCCGCCGCGGCCATCCTGGCCTCCGGCGCCGCGATGATGCTCGGCGTCCTGGTCAACGCGGTCGTCCCCGACCAGGCGTTCGTGTACATCTCCTCCGTCGCCACCCTGGGCGCCATCTGGAGCTGGCTCGTCATCATCGTCTGTCACATGATCTACCGCCGCCGCCTGGCCCGCGGCGAGGTGCACGAGAGCTGGTTCAAGCTGCCCTTCGCCACCCCGCTGAGCTGGCTCGTCATCGCGTTCCTGACCTTCGTCACGGTGATCCTCGGCTTCGACCCCGACAACCGCATCGCGCTGTACGCCCTGCCGGTGTGGGCCGGCGCCCTGATCGGCGGCTACCTCTACGCCCGCCCGAAGATCGCCGTGAGAGAGGCGGCCGCGGCGCAGGCCGCACGGGCAGGCGTCACCCGTACGGCGACGGTCGTCGCCGGAGCGGGCGAAGAGCCCGCGGCGAGCGTCGCGGACTGACCCCACCGTCCGTCGCCGCCGCACCGGCGACCCGCGGGTCCCTCCCCTTGACCCGCACCCGGCGGGCTGCCGAACCACGGCGGCAGCCCGCCCTCATCAGTTGTCCTCCGCTTGTCCTTCTTGTCCTTCGCTTGTTCTTCGCTCGTCATCCGCAGCCTCAAGGAGCTCTCCTCGTGAACGCCCTCCCGTCCTCCGTCATCGCCCCCTGGGCCGATGCCACCAGCCTCCGGCGGCTGCACGAACTGGAGACCCTGCATCGCGAGGACGGCGCCGTGGCCGTTGCGGATGCGGTCAGCCGCGTGCTGGACGCCTACCACCACCGCATGACC
Organism: Streptomyces sp. NPDC005811; assembly: GCF_040630405.1. Lineage (NCBI taxonomy): Bacteria > Bacillati > Actinomycetota > Actinomycetes > Kitasatosporales > Streptomycetaceae > Streptomyces > Streptomyces sp. NPDC005811. Next base: position 111,054 of record NZ_JBEXXK010000011.1, on the reverse strand, counting down.
ACCGACGGCCTGGTGCTGTACGCCGGCACGAACGTCCTGTCCCCCGCGGTCCGCGCCGCCCACGACGGCGCCCTGTCCACACGCCCGGCTCTCGGCTGGCCCGGCGGAAAGCTCCAGACCGGCGTCGAGGAGATCGAGGAGCTCGAGGTCATCGCGACCACCCAGGTCGCCCGTGCGATGCGCGCGCGGTACGCCGAGGTCCGCTTCCTGACCGCGACCATGGCCAATCTCGCCCTCTACAGCGCCTTCACCCGGCCCGGGGACACCATCGCGGTCCTGTCGCCGGAAGCCGGCGGCCACGCCAGTCACCACGCCCACGCCACCGCGGGAGTACGCGGTCTGAACGTCTCCCACCTGCCGTACAGCAGCACGGACCTGGATGTCGACGCCGGTCTCCTCGACCGCTTCCTGGCCACGCACCGTCCCAAGCTGGTCCTGGTCGGCGGCAGCGTCAGCCTCTTCCCCCACCGGCTCGACGTACTGCGCGAGGCCGCCGACCGGGTCGGTGCTCTGCTGGCCTACGACGCGTCCCACACCGCCGGGCTCATCGCCGCCGGGTACGTGCAGGACCCGCTCGCCGAGGGCGCCCACGTCGTCACCTTCTCCACCTACAAGACTTTCGCGGGGCCCGCCGGAGGAGCCGCCGTCACCAACGACCCCCGGCTTGCCGAGGCGGTCTCGCACGCGGCCTACCCGGTCCTCAGCTCCAACTACGACCCGGCTCGCCTCGGTCCCCTGGCCGTCGCCGCCGCCGAGGCCGTCGAGCAGCAGCCGTCCTGGGCCGCGCCGACCATCACGGCGGCACAGCACCTCGGCGCGCACCTTGCCGAGCACGGCTACCACATCCTCGCTGCCGACCGCGGGTACACCCGCACCCATCAGGTGGTCGTCGACGCCTCCGGCCTGGGCGGGGGCGGCCCCGCCGTCGCCCGTCTGGCCGCCCACGGCATCTACGCCGGAACCTGCCGCCTGCCCTGGCAGCTGCCCGACGCTCCCGCCCAGGGCGTCCGGCTGGGCACCCAGGAGATCGTCCGCCGCGGAGCCGACGCCTCCACCATGGCCGACATCGCCGCGCTGATCCACCACGCCCTGACCCACCGGGGTACCGCGACCACCGACGGAGCCGCCGAGCTGCGCGCCGGCCTCGGACACGACCTGTGGACCCCCACTCGCCGGAGCGTCTAGCCAAGCGCCGCGCCTGCCTCGGTCCTAGCCTGAACGACACACTCGGCGCACGTCCCGGCACCCCGGTCCCTCCCGGCAAGCATCACCCGAAGAATGGCGCGGCATGAACACCAGCGACATCCAGGACATCGTCGACGAGATCGCCGCCGCCCTCGGCATGGGCGTCTCGGTCGACGACCTCAGCGGCCGGCTGGTCACCTACAGCGCCCAGCAGGGCCGTGCCGATGAAGCCCGTATCCGCGCGCTGCTGACCCGCGCCGTCCCGGACGACATCCGCGCCTGGGAGAACCAGCACGGAGTCGCCGGAGCCACCCGGCCGGTGGAGGTACCGCCCAACCCGGATCTCGGCATGCGTGCCCGCCTCTGTGTTCCCCTCATGCATCACAGCGTGAAGACCGGCACCCTGTGGATCCTGCAGTCGGAGGACGCCTGGTCCGCCGAGGCTCTCCTCCGCCGACTCACCGAGCTCGGCGAACAGATCGACACCCTCGCCGCGTTGCAGTACGAGAAGGCCAACCCTCGGCGGGACGAGCGCCGCAACCGCGAAGCCACCCTCCAGCACGCCTGCCAGGCCGATCCCACCGCGCTCGACGACCTCAGGTCATGGCCTGGGCTGTACGCCCTCGACACCGTCCACGTGCTCGTGTGCCTCCCCGCCGTCCCACGCGACGCTCAACGCCGGGGTGACATCGAGGCCGCCCAGCTTCGCGTGGCTCTCCACCAGACCCTGGCCGCCCACAGCCACGCCTTGGCGACATCGGTGCAGGACACCCACACCATCGTCATGATCCGCTCCAGCGTCGGCGCCGACACTCCGCTGAAGCTCCACCACGACCTCGCCGCCGCGGTCGCCGGCGCCGGGGCCCACGCCGGCTCACCGCCTCCGGTGTTCGTCGGCGTCAGCAGTCCCCTCAAGACCCTCGACCGGCTCCCCGAGGCCTACCAGCAGGCCGTCATCGCCGCTCAGGCAGCCTCCGTCGATCCCGCACTCGGCACGCTGGCCACCTGGGACGACACCGGTCCCTACCGATTCCTGGCGAAGAACCTGCGCCGGGACGCCCTCCACCAGTCCGAGCTGTACGACCAACTCCAGGCGGCGGACGCCACCGGCGAGCTTCTGCACACGCTGGAGATCTACTACGACAGCACGAGCGTCAACGAGGTCGCCAGCCGCCTTCACCTGCACCGCACCAGCCTCTACTACCGGCTGGGCCGCATCAAGGACGCCATCGGCACCGACCCCCTGGAGGGGCCGACGCGTCTGGAGCTCCACATGGCGATCAAGACCGCCCGCTGGATCCGCCGCCCACGCATCTGAACCCGCAGCCTCCCAGACCGCTGCCGGTCCACCGCACCGTCCCGCCCTGACAGCGGACCGGACCGGCAGCACCTCCACACCCACAGCACCGGGTGCGTCCAGCATCCCCTCACGACAAGGAGGGTCCCCGTGGCCGTCAGCGTCTTCGACCTCTTCTCCATCGGCATCGGCCCCTCCTCCTCCCACACCGTCGGCCCCATGCGCGCCGCCCGCCTGTTCGCGGAGCGGCTGACCGCCGACGGTCTCCTCGCCGACACGGCCGGTCTGCGCGCGGCGCTGTTCGGCTCGCTGGGCGCGACCGGCCACGGCCACGGCACACCGAAGGCCGTCATCCTCGGCCTGGAGGGACACGCGCCCGAGACCGTCGACGTCGACCGGGCCGACCTCGACGTCGAACGCGTCACCCACAGCCGTCGTCTGAACCTCGCCGGCACCCGCACGATCGACTTCGACCCCGGCTCGCACCTGATCCTGCACCGGCGGCGCTCGCTGCCCCACCACCCGAACGGCATGACGCTCACCGCCCACGACGCGGGCGGCAGGACGCTGCTGGAGAAGACGTACTACTCGGTCGGCGGAGGATTCGTCGTCGACGAGGAGGCCGTCGGAGCAGACCGGATCAAGCCCGACTCCACCCTCCTCACCCACCCCTTCTCCACCGGCGACGAGCTGCTGCGACGGTGCCGCGACACAGGGCGGTCGGTCTCCGGGCTGATGCTGGAGAACGAGAAGGCGTGGCGCAGCGAACAGGAGATCCGCGAAGGGCTGCTGAAGATCTGGGCCGTGATGCGGGAGTGCGTGCAGGCCGGCCTGTCCCGCGAGGGCATCCTGCCCGGTGGGCTCGGAGTCCGACGGCGTGCCGCGTCTTCAGCCAGGTCGCTGCGCGCGCAGGGCGATGCCCGAGGGCACGCGATGGAGTGGGTCACCCTCTACGCCATGGCCGTCAACGAGGAGAACGCCTCCGGCCGACGCGTGGTGACCGCACCGACCAACGGCGCTGCCGGCATCATCCCCGCCGTCCTGCACTTCTACCGCGACTTCGTCCCCGGCGCCGACGACGACGGAGTCGTCCGTTTCCTCCTGACGGCCGGCGCCATCGGCATCCTCTTCAAGGAGAACGCTTCCATCTCCGGCGCGGAGGTCGGCTGCCAGGGCGAAGTCGGCTCCGCCTGCTCCATGGCTGCCGCCGGCCTGGCCGAAGTGCTCGGCGGAAGCCCCCAGCAGGTCGAGAACGCCGCGGAGATAGGCATCGAGCACCACCTCGGGCTCACCTGTGACCCCGTCGGCGGCCTCGTCCAGATTCCCTGCATCGAACGCAACGGCATGGCCTCCGTCAAAGCCGTCACCGCCGCGCGCATGGCTCTCCGAGGCGACGGCAGGCATCACGTCTCCCTCGACAAGGCCATCAAGACGATGAAGGAGACCGGCGCCGACATGAAGGTCAAGTACAAGGAGACATCCCGTGGCGGCCTTGCCGTCAATGTCATCGAGTGCTGAAGCGTGGCACGTTCGTCGACAGAACGTCGGCCGTGGCTTCAACGTGACTGATTCCCCATGACGGTTGTCAAGCAGCGAGCCCTAGGCTGCGGTTCATGGAATCGTTGATCGCTGCCGTCCGCGAGCAGGAAGAAGCTGCCCGCTTTCTCGCTTGGCCGGGTGACTTCGACCTGGACCGAGGCGACCATGTCGAGGAAGTACACCTCGCCTCGGGCGCCGCGCTCGAGGGGTTCGCCGGCGACGGTGCAGGCGGCACGTACTTCTTCTGCGGTGAAGGCGGCGAGGAACGTCCCATCCTCTATGCCGACTCCGAAGGGGGTGCGGCTCTGGTTGCCATCGGCCTGCCCGAGCTGGTGCGGCTGCTGCTGGTCGTCCCCTGGTGGCGCGGCTGCCTGGCATTCACGGACGAGGAGAGTTGCGAGCTTGAGGCCGAGTATCTGGAGGACATACCGGACCTCATGGCCCGGAGAGACCGCGCCGCCGCCGCCCTTGGCCTCGGCCTTCCGGACCAGGCCGATGCCCTGGCCCGCTTGCGCGAGGTAGCCACCCAGTCGGGAGAAGGTTTCGTTCTCATTTTCACGCCGGAGGGCCACCCCTATGAGCCGCTCTTCACACCCTGAGACGTGCCACGGGCTCAGCCAGCGACGAGACCCCGCTGACTGTGCTGAGCATCGAAGGTGCGCTGATCACGTATGAGTGCCCATAGGACGTCGAGCTGTCGGCGGGCGAGGGCGAGGAACGCCACGACGCTTCTGGACAGCGGCACATGGGAAGGCCGGATCTCCTCCGGTGCCCTCTCCGGTGCGGGCGAATGGGGCAAGGCTCGGGCGAGGTGTACGACGCCGTCGAGCCGGCCACGAGCAAGACGCTGGGGCGTGCCGGCTCGGCCACGCCGTCCCACCTGGGGCGGGCGGTGGGGGCACAGCGTGAGTGGGCAGCACGGCCGTACACCGACCGCGCGGCGGTGCTGCGGCTGGCCGCGCGGCCCTTCGAACAGCACCAGGGGAGATCGAGACCTCGCTCATGCGGGAGTCCGGGGCCATCCGGCCGTTCGCGGCACTCCAGGTGACCAGCGGCGGCGCGGAGGAGTGCCACGAGGCCGCCGCGCTCGCCGGGGCGCCCTACGGTGGGCTGCCGCGCTCCGAGCAGAAGCGGCCGTCCTTCGCGCGCCGGGTCCCCGTGGGCGTGGTCGGTGTCATCGCCCCTCGCCGGTCTCATCGCCGATGCCGGAAGCACATGCATAGGACCGGGCGGCAGCCCTGCCTCCTCGACGACCCGGGCGGAGACGGCATGACGGCCGTCGCGAAGATCACCGATGACCGTCACGAACTGCTCACCTTCCACGATGTCCCTGCCGAACACGGGATTCACTTGCGGACCACCAACCCCATCGAGTCGGCCTTCTCCACGGTCAACCACCGCACCGAGGTCACCCGCGGCGCGGGCAGTCCCGCGGCTGCCCTGGCGGTGGTGTTCGAGCTGGTCGAGCCCGCCCGGACGCGATGGCGCGCAATCACCGGAGCCCACCCGGAGTCCCTGGTCCGCGCCGACGCACGGTTCGAGAACGGCGTCCTGTCCGAGCGCGAGGAGCAGGCCGCATGAACCTCCACGACATCCGGCAGAACCCCGATGAGCACGTCCGCTTCGCGGCCTACCTCGACAAGCTCGGGCGCGTTGCCGACGCGGACGAACCGGACCTGGTCAGTCGCGTGCTCACTGACCCGGACCGGACGATGGCCCGGTCCGCTGTGCTCCGGCACCTGGACCGTCGAGCCGCCGGCCTGTGCCCCGGATCCGCCTACGAGGGGTGGGCGCAGGCAATGACCCAGGCCACGATGGACGACCCGTTCCTGACCCAGCGCCTGCGGGAGTGGTCCCTCTTCCGCGCCATCACGCTCGAGCTGCCCTGGCAGCCGGAGGAGCTGCTCACCTCGTCCAACTGGCTCCAGCTCAAGACCGCCGCCGCAGCGAACACCGAGGCCATCGCGATCCTCGCCGAAGCCGGTCGCACCAAGCGGATCCGCAACACCGCCAGGATCGGCCTCAACCACCGCAGCGTGAGCTGAGAACCTCGCAGGGGCACCTGGCGGGCCGGCCCGGCCGTCCGCGGATCCGGCCGAGCCCGCCGGATCCGTCGGCGAGCCCGGCCGCGGGATGTCAGTCACCCCGCTGATCATCGGATCAGTTGACGCGGGTGATCTTCCAGAGCTGGTCGTCGACGCTGACGTCGTTCCACTGGACGACGGACGCACCGTTGGTGGTGGAGGACTGGGCCACCCCGGCCACCAGGCCGCTGCCCGCATTGACGAGTTTGTAGTAGCCGCCACCCGCGTCGGTCAGGGTCCACCTCTGGGAGTTGGCGCTCGAGGTGGTGTTCTGTACGACGGCCGCGCCGACGGAGGTGGAGGAGTTGCCAACGTCGAGCTTCAGGCCGCTGTGGACGTTCTGGAGGTTCCAGGTGCCGCCGCTCTGGGACTGGAAGGTCCACAGCTGGCAGTCGCAGGCGGAGTTCTGCCACTGGTCGGCTGCCGTGCCGGCGGTGGTGGAGGCGGCGGGGATCTCCAGGTATTTGCCGCTGTTCTTGTTCACGAGCACGTACTGGCCGGTGGACAGGGACGGCAGTGCGGTCTGGGTGAGGTTCCAGCGCTGGCAGGCGCAGCCGGTGCCGTCCCACTGACCGGCGACCGTGCCCGCCGTCGTGGAGGCGCTCGGGATCTCGAGGAACTTGCCGGTCACTCGGTTGACGGCGGTGAAACCGCCGGACGGGCTGGGGGCGACGGCCCATTCGTGGTCGAGGGTGCCGTTGTCGTCCCATTGGAGGACCTTGGCGCCGTTGGCGGTGGACTGGTTCTCCACGCCCAGCACCTTGCCGCTGGCCACGTTGAAGATCTTGAAGTAGCCGGACGGCTGGAGGACGAACCTCCACTGCTGGTCGGTGGCGTTGTCGCTGTTCTGCTGGGTGGCGTAGGTGCCGTTGGCGGTCGTACCGCCCGCGATGGTCAGCCGGAGGTTGCTGCCCGCGTTGGAGACGGTGTAGGTGGCTCCGTCGGAGATGCCGCCGCCCAGGTCGATGGTGCCGTAGGTGACGGGGTTGAGGGAGTTGCCGTTGTAGCCGCCGCTGAGCACCAGCAGGCTGTGGCCGTCGGGCAGCGGGAGCATCCCCCGGCTGTAGCCCCCCGCGACGGTCGACTGGATACGCGTCCAGGCGTTCGCGGCACCGTTCTGGGTGTTGAGGAACAGGTCCGTGCTGCTCTGCGCGCTGACCACGAGCGTGCCGTTGGAGCCGCCGGTGGGCAGCCAGGCGACGACCGGGTTGCAACAGGGGACGGTGCCGTCGGTCGTCCTCAGCGGGATGCCGGTGACGGAGCCGAACGCCTCAGGGTCGGAGGAGATCTTGTAGTAGACGGCGAAGTTCCCCTCCGGGGCACCCCCGTACTCGTACGTCATCACGTACTTGCCGTTGGGCAGCTGCACGACGGTCGCCATGCCGGGACGGGCGCTGTACGTGGACACCGCCACGTCGTCCACGACCGGGCCCCAGTTCACGCCGTCCGTGCTGACCTGATGGACCAGTTTCTGCCCGCGGGCGGGATCACGCTGGTCGGAGTAGTACACGACGAGCCTGTTGCCGTTCATCAGGAAGAACGGCTCCCACACCGGGGTGAAGCCGTTGCTGGCGGTGGCCTGACCGCCGGTGGCGATGTTGCTGACGAAGGTCCAGGTCAGCCCGTGGTCGGTGCTGGCATACATGTCGATCTTGGTCGCGGACCGGTCGGCGGGGACCGAGTCACCCGCGATCAGCAGGGTCCCGGCGGGGAAGTTGCCGACCGCGGTGGGCAGTTCGAACAGCTGCGGCTCCCAGCGCATCCCCCAGCCGTTCTGGGTGTCGGCGACGTCGGAGATCTTGGTCCAGGAGTTGCCGTTGTCGGTGCTGCGGTAGATCGGAAAGACGGGCCTGCCGGACGTGTACTGCTCGAACGTGGCGAGCAACGTGCCGCTGGAGGAGCCGCTGTGCTCCAGCCGTATCGCCCTCGGGTAGAGCGAGCCGGGGGCGGGGCTGCCGGACGGCGGGGTGTACATGGTCTGCGAGGGCCTGGCCAGCGCATGTGCCTTGTCTGCGGCGGGGAAGATCATCGTGCTGATCGCCACGACCAGGGCGAGCAGCAGCAGAAGAGGCGAGACGGGTCGGGAGGCCGATGCGGCGCCGGGTCTGGCGCCTGCTCGATCGGTGGACATGTGCGGCTCCATAACGGGATGGTGCGTGTGTTTCGGTGACCGCCGTTCTCCGGTCGGACCGGTGGAGGGCGGAGTCGAGGGGGCGCCGCGCCCGAGCGGATTTCGAAGGCCCTCAGGGGGCGCTCAGGCGGTGCGCGGCAGCGGTCGGCCTCGGCGGGACGGCGGAGGCGCGGTCGAGCCGCGGACCACGAGTTCGACCGGAGGCTCCTGCGCCTGCGGCGGTTCGACGTCGGGCTTCTCGATGGCGTGCACGAGCAGCCTGATCCCCTCCCGTGCCGCCGCGGCGAAGGGCTGGCAGACGGTGGTGAGCGGCGGGGAGACGTAGGCGAAGACGGGGTTGCCGTCGAACCCGACGACGCTGATGTCCTCCGGCACCCGCCGTCCGGCTTCCTTGAGGGCGTGGATCAGGCCGATGGCCATCTCGTCGCCCGCGACGAACACCGCCGTCACGGAGCCGTCCGAAGCCAGCGCGCGACCGGCCGCGTACCCGGAGGCGGCCGACCAGTCGCCGTTGAGCAGCGGCGGTTCGTGCGCGCCCCGTGCGGCGAGACCGGCCCGCCAGCCTTCGATACGGTCCTTGGTGGCGTACCACTTCCGCGGGCCGGCGAGGTGGTGGACGGTCTCGTGTCCGAGGTCCAGCAGATGTTCGGTGGCGGCCCGCGCCAGTTCGTGCGCGCCCACGCTCACGGTCAGCGTGCGCTTGGCGGTGAAGGACGGGGGCGCTCCGAGGAAGAGGACGGGGACGTCGACGCGGAGCTGGATCTCGCCCTTCACGACGGGCTCGGAGACGACGACGCCGTCCACTCCCTGTTCGAGGAGCGACTCCAGGGCGTCGGCGATGCCCTCCGGATCACCGTCCGGCGTGTAGACCACCCGCAGCGCGTACCCGGCGTCCCGTACGGCCTGTTCGATGTGCACCAGCAGGGAGGCGGTCCCGTATCCCGCGGTTCCCAGAGCTACGACGCCGAGGGAACGGGTGCGCCCGGAAGCGAGCGCCCTGGCCGCGTGGTTCAACCGGTAGCCGAGTTCCTCGGCGGCGGCGAGGACGCGGTGGCGGGCGTCGTCCGAGACGTACGGTTCGTCGTTGAGAACCCGGGAGACGGTCTTGCGCGAGACTCCGGCCAGTCGTGCGACGTCCGCGCTGCGCGGCACAGGTGTACTCACGTCGTGCCCCACTTCCGGTGTCATCGAGTCTCCTTCGGCTCTGTTCCCTGCAACGCGCTTGGTCAGCGACTATGACCACGCGGTCTGATCGCGCGGTCATGTCTACGCAGCCGAGCGGTCGACGTCAAGAGTTCTTGCAACCGCGCGATGCACGACGAAGGAGTTACGGCGACAGCACAGGAGTACCCAGAAGGGGCATCAATACTGGCCAGCGGCTATGCCTCTGAACCAGGTCCAACGAGGAAACGCTCACCGCGCAGCCTTGACAGTGAGTCCGCCCACCGCCCACTCTTCCCCGGCATTCAATCGATCAATTTTGTTTGATTCCGTTTGATTATGGTCGCTCGGCGATCCCTATGATGCCCGCCACGACCAATTCAGCTGCGGCAGGAGCCGGGCCGGAATCCCCGCGTGCCTGCTCGCTGACGCCGATCGGTTGCTGCCGGACGCGCTGCGCGACGACGCCCGCAACAGCCACGCCGACCTAGCCGCCGCGACCGACCCGAACGCGTCCACGGTGGCCAGCAAACTCGCCCAACTGCGGGCGCGCGGCGCGTTGTTCTTCGACGGGGACGTCGACCCGGCACTGCTGGGTGTCACCGTCTCGGCACTGCCGAGGATTGGGCATGGGCATGGGCATGCTGGCCAGACAACCCGTCGCCGACCGGCAGGAGACCCTTGCGCGTCCGCGGAGCTCGCAGCCAGCCGGGCGGCCACGCCCGACGCCCCGGCTTCGAACGCGCACTCTCCCCCGAAGCGCCCCAGCGGATGGCTGCGCCCGCCCCGTAAGCTGTATACACGAAAGTGTGCGTAGGGATGGACAGGGAGTCTCATGGCGCGGGCGGCCGGCAAGGGCGAGGCGGTTTACGAGCGGCTGAAGGGCGACATCGAGTCGTTGCGGCTGCGGCCGGGGGCCAAGCTCAGCGAGGTCCAGCTGGGTGAGGAGCTGAACGCTTCACGGACGCCGGTACGGGAGGCGATCCGGCGGCTGGCCCGGGAGGGACTGGTCGACTTCGTGCCGGGAGAGGTGGCCCGGGTGGCTCCGATCTCCCTGGGCGGGGTCCGGGCGTTGTTCGAGTTCCGGATGCTCCTGGAACCCCGGGCGGCCGCGTCGGTCGCCGCGGCGGGCTCGGCCGACGAGCGGGTGCTGGTCCCGTTCCGTGGTCTCCTCGACCGTCTCGAGGCGTTCGACGAGTCGTTCCGCGCGCTGGACTCCGCCGCCCAGACGGGCTCGTACCAGGAGTTCTACGGCATCACCGAGGCGTTCGACCAGGCGGTCATCGCGGCCTGCCGCAATCCGTACCTTGCCCGTACGATCCGTGATCTGCGCAGCCAGACCGTACGTCTGCGCCATCTCTCGCACAGTGGGCCGCGCCGCATGCTGACCTCGCTGGAGGAGCACCGCGCGATGCTGAAGGCGATCACGCACGGGGACGCCCAGGCGGCGGAGGCGGCCAGCCGACACCACCTCGCGCAGACCCTGCAGGCCCTCATCGACAGCCTGACCAGCCAGGATCTGGCACTCGGCACGGACGTGTCCCTGGACGTCACAGGCTGAGGGGCGATCGCCGGGTCCACGGGAAGCGCTCTGCCTCATCGCACCCGCGGACCTGTGGTTTCTTCACGCCGACTAATGTATACAGGAGTGGATACATCAGTCGACCGATGCGAGGTGCCCTCTCATGCCCTACACCGTCGGCGCCGCCGACCTGCTGGGGTTCGCCGCCGCCACCGCCGAAACACACGGCGTCCCGCCCGCGGACGCCCGGCTGCTCGCGGACACCCTGGTGACCGCGGAGCTGTGGGGGCACGCGTCCCACGGGATGCTGCGGCTGCCCTGGTACCTCGACCGGCTCGCGAGCGGGGCGACCAGGACCGTCGCCGCCCCGGAGATCGTCAGCGACAACGGCGCCGTGCTCGTGGTCGACGGCCACGACGGTCTCGGCCAGGTGCTCACCGACCGAGCGGTGACCTGGGGCGTCGAGCGCGCCCGCCGAAGCGGCGTCAGCGCGGTCGCCGTCCGCAACTCCGGCCACTTCGGGACCGCCGCCTACTTCACCCGCAGGGCCGCCGAGCAGGGCTGCGTCGCGCTGCTGGCCACCAACGCCAGCCCGGCGATGGCCCCCTGGGGAGGACGGGAGAAGCGGATCGGCACCAACCCCTGGTCGATCGCCGCGCCCGCCGGCCGCTACGGCACGGTCGTGATGGACATCGCGAACACGGCCGTGGCGCGCGGCAAGATCTACCACGCCAAGGAGCGCGGTGCCCCGATCCCCGAAAGCTGGGCGGCCGACGCGGACGGTGTGCCGACCACCGACCCGCGCCGCGCGATCGAGGGCCTGATCCTGCCGATGGCCGGCCACAAGGGCTACGCCATCTCCTTCATGTTCGACGTGCTGGCGGGCGTGCTGACCGGCAGCGCCTTCGGCACGTCCGTCGTCGGCCCCTACCGGCCCACCGGACGAAGCGGCGTCGGCCACCTGCTGATCTGTCTCGACATCCGCTCGATGGCCGACCCGACGGAATTCGAGCAGCGGATGGCGGCCCTGATCGAGGAGACAAAGGACACCCCGACCGCGCCCGGCACGGACGAGGTCCTCGTCCCGGGCGAGCCGGAGATCCGGACCGCCGAGCGCCTGCGCACCGAGGGCATCACGCTCGTCGACGACACCTGGGCCGCCCTCGCACGCATCGCCGCCGCAACCGGCGTACCCCTGCCCCTCCCCGCCGACTCCCAGGAGCTGCCCGCATGATCGCCCTGACCGTCTCCCTCCAGGTCACCCCCGGCTGCCGCGAGGACTTCCTCGCCGCGATCGAGGAGAACGCCGAGCGCTCCTTCACGGACGAGCCCGGATGCCGCTTTTTCGACGTCGTCTGCGACCTGGCGGACGAGCACCACTTCGTCTTCCACGAGCTCTACGACGACGAGGCCGCCGTCGAGGCGCACCGCAGCGCGCCGCACTTCAGGGTCTGGCGGGAGGCCGTGGCCCGGTACGTCGTCCCCGGCAGCCAGGTCAACACGCTCTCGCGCCGCCTGTTCCACCATTCCTGACCTCCTCGAACCCGTAAGGAGCCGCCCCCATGTGCACCGCCCAGCCCACCGCGCCGAACCTGCTCATCCGCCCCGACGAGGTCGAACGCTTCGACCGGGGCGGCGGTGTGGCCACCCTCCCCTACGTCGGGAAGTGGAACTCCGAGAAGGCCCTCGTCACCACCGGCCAGACCGTCTTCCAGCCGGGCACCGGACTGCCCCTGCACAGCCACAACGTCGAGGAGTCCGTCCTGATCCTCGAAGGCGAGGCGACCGCCGAGATCGACGGCGCGTTCTTCGACCTCGCGCCCGGCCAGGCCACCTGGGTGCCGGCCGACGTCCCGCACCGGTTCCTCAACCGCGGCGAGGGCGTCATGCGGATCTACTGGGTCTACGGCGGCCGGGACGTCACCCGCACCATCACCGCCACCGGCGAGACCTTCGCCCACCTCTCGGCGCACGACAAGGGAGGGGCTCCCACGTCATGAGCGGCACCATCCAGATCGTCAACCCGGCCACGGGGCGGCCGATTTCGTCCTACGACGCCTGGGACGCCGTACGGATCGAGGCGGCTGTGGAGCGCGCGCACGACGCCTGGCGGGCCTGGGCCCCGGCCCCCGTGGCGGAACGGGCCGCGCGGGCCGCCGACCTGGCGCGCGTCCTGCGTGAGCACAAGGGACAACTGGCCGAACTGACGGCGACGGAGATGGGCAAGCCGGTCGGTGAAGCGGAAGCCGAGGTGGAGAAGTCCGCCCTGACCGCCGAGTACTACGCCGGGCAGGGACCGGGCATCCTCGCCGACGAGCACGTGAGCGCGGTCGAGGGCGCCGACGCCTGGGTGGCGTACGAGCCCATGGGCCTGGTTCTCGCGGTGATGCCCTGGAACTTCCCCGTCTGGCAGGTCATGCGCTTCGCGATCCCGTCCCTGGTGGCGGGCAACGGCGTGCTGCTCAAGCATGCCTCGAACGTGACGGGCAGCGCACTCGCCCTCCAGGACGTCTTCGCCAAGGCGGGGTTCCCCGAGCACCTGGTGACCGCCCTGGTCGTGGCGGACGCCGACGTTCCCGATGTCACGGCACGCCTCATCGAGGACGACCGCGTCGCCGCGGTCACCCTGACCGGAAGCAACCGGGCGGGTGCGGCCGTCGGCGCGGCGGCCGGACGGGCGGCGAAGAAGTCCGTGCTGGAGCTGGGCGGTTCGGACGCCTTCGTCGTCCTCGACGACGCCGACGTCGAGGCCGCCGCGGCGGCCGCCGTACGGGCGCGCTTCACCAACTCCGGCCAGAGCTGCGTGTGCGCCAAGCGGTTCATCGTCGCCGAGGCGGTGGCGGACGCGTTCATCACCGCCTTCGTCCGGGGCGTGGAGGCGCTGCGGATCGGTGATCCGCGGGAGCGTTCGACGCAGGTGGGCCCGCTCGCCCGGGACGACCTGCGGACGGCGATCGCACGCCAGGTGGAGCAGTCCGTCGCCCTTGGCGCGCGGCTGCTCACGGGGGGCCGGCCCCTGCCCGGTGAGGGCTGGTTCTTCCAGCCCACCGTCCTCGTCGACACCGGCCCGGGGATGCCGGCCTTCGACGAGGAGACCTTCGGCCCGCTGGCCGCGGTGACCGTCGCCCGCGACGACGACGAGGCCGTACGGCTGGCCGAGGCCAGCGTCTTCGGGCTCGGCCTGAGCGTCTGGACGGCCGACACGCGACGCGGGGTGGCACTGGCCCGCCGTGTCACCAGCGGGGCCGCGTTCGTCAACGCCGTCGTCGCCTCCGACCCGCGCGTGCCCTTCGGCGGCACCAAGCGCAGCGGCTACGGCCGCGAACTGGCCGCCGCCGGCATCCGCGAGTTCACCCACACCCGCACCTACTGGGTCGCCCGCTGACCCACCGCGTCCCCGCGGCGCCCTGTGAAGACCCGCCCGGCCCTGTGCGCCGGGCGGGACCTTCGTGTGCCCGCGCACCTGCCGGTTTCCTGCCGAATCCCTGTCCGGACCCGGTGTACGCATCGTTTCCAAGTGATGTCGACAGAGGGCTATACAGAGATGTATTCACCTCTGTATACAGGAGTGAATCCCAGTCGTTCGAGCCTTCTGAAAGGAAGCACCATGTCCAGCTCTCCGCAGGCGACCGCTACGCAGCGCGGCGTCGGGTACTGGCTGCGCCAGTTGTGGGTCCAGGTCCTCATCGGTGTGGCGGCGGGCATCGTGGCCGGTGCGGCCTGGCCGGGCGCAGCCGAGCAGATGCAGCTGTTCAGCGACGGGTTCGTCGCCCTGATGAAGATGATCGTCGCGCCTGTGCTGTTCTGCACCGTCGTCCTGGGCGTGGGCAAGGTCGACAGCATCGGCCGGGTCGGCCGGGTGGGCGCGAAGTCGCTGCTCTACTTCGTCGTCCTGACGGGCCTGTGCATGGTGGTCGGTCTCGTGGTGGGCAACGTCTTCCAGCCGGGTGCGGGCATGCACATCGACGCCTCCGACCTCAGCACGCAGGACCTGCCGGAGAACGCCACCAGCACCCACCTCAACCTGGCGGACTTCCTCCTGTCGATCATCCCGACGACGATGTTCTCCGCCTTCACCGAGGGCGAGATCCTCCCGGTCATGCTCGTCTCGGTGCTGTTCGGCATCGGCATCAAGGCCGTCGGCGAACCGGCCGAGGGCCTGCTGCGGGGCGTGGAGAACCTCTCCAAGGTCGTCTTCAAGGTCGTCGGCTGGGTCATGCGTACCGCCCCGCTCGGCGCCTTCGGCGGCCTGGCCCTCACCGTCGGCAAGTACGGCATCGGCACCCTGCACCAGCTGCTGATCCTGATCACCCTCTTCTCCGTGACCTGCCTGCTCTTCATCCTCGTCGTCTTCGGCGGGCTGCTGCGCTACACCGGCCTGAACCTGTTCAAGCTCTGCCGCTACCTCAAGGAAGAGCTGATGATCATCCTCGCGACCTGCTCCAGCGAGGCCGTCCTGCCCCGCATGGTCGACAAGATGACCCACCTCGGCGCCTCCCGCCCGGTCGTCGGCCTCACCCTGCCGGCCGGCTACTCCTTCAACCTCGACGGCACCGCCATCTACCTCACGATGAGCTCCCTCTTCCTGGCGCAGGCCCTGGACATCCACATGTCCCTGGGCGAGCAACTGGTGATGCTCGGCATTATGATGATCACCAGCAAGGGAGCGGCCGGCGTCCCCGGCGGCGCGTTCGTCGTCCTGGCCGGCAGCGTCGGCATCATCGGCCATGTCCCCATGGCGGCCCTCGCCCTCATCGTCGGCATCGACCGCTTCCTCAACGAGGGCCGCATCCTCACCACCGTCCTGGGCAACGCCGTGGCCACGATCTTCATCGCCAAGTGGGAAGGCGAGTTCGACCTGGAACGCGCCAAAGCCGTCCTCGACGGAAAGGACGTGCCGCCGCCCCTCCGCGAAGCCGACGAACACGGGCGCGAGCACCCGGCAACCGATCTCCCCGGCACCGCCACCGCGCCAGCAGCGGGCTGACCCCTCTCAGGTCCGGGCGCCCGCGCGGCACCCCACCGCCCGACGGACGGCGGCCGCCCTCGGCCCTGACTCCCGAGCCACTCGCCCCTTCCCCGAAACCCGGCCCCACGACACGCCCCCACCGCAGCGGCGGCCTCCCGTCACCGTTTCCGCGGCTCGGCAACGGAGCCTCCGGGTTTCTGCGGCTCGGCAACGGAGCCTCCGGCGAGAGGCTCGAACACCGCCATGGCCCGGCTGACCCCGCCGCAAGAACACCCCGCACCGCAGATCCGCCGGCCCGGCTGGGTGCGGTCGGTGTTCTGGCCGCCGCTCGGCGTTGGCGGTCCGGCACGCGATCAGCGTCCGTCACCGGACGAAAAAGCCACGCGGCACCGGAGAGCACGGCTGGGCCTCCGACGTGGACGAAACCCGACAGCAGGACAACCCGAGCGCGCACCGCTCCTTCCGAACCGCCGAGTACGGCGGCGGCAAGGGACCAGGCCGGACGCGGTCCGAGGAGTGGGGTCCGGCGAGGTGGACAGTTGCAGTCTTGCCGTAGCAGTGACCAGCTCGGGCCAGCGCTCGTATGCGGTGGCGCCTTCGTCATGGCAGGCCTGCACCAGGCGATGGAAGAGTTGCAGCGGATCGAACCCCGATCCGGGCGACGCGTGCCGCGTGGGCGGCGATCAGCTCGGGCTGCTCGTCGAGCGTCGCCGGGTGTGCCCCCTGCGACAGGTCAGCCGGCATCCGCCCCCTGCTCGTCGTCATCGCCGTGCTTCGCTTTGATCCGCCCGATCCGCGCCGCATGCCGCACCGATCGGGAACCCAGGGCACCTGGAGTCTCTCGTCTGCAAGCGACCGCCCACGTCCGCAGAACGTACCGGCCGTGCACCCCTCAAACTGAGAGTGAACAGGATTCCTTCCCCGCATGGTGACTACTGGTGACGGTGAGAAAACGACTCGACAGCCCGCGCGAGATCGCGGACATCGGCTTCGCACCCGCGGTCGGCACACCGACCGGCGTCGAGATCATGTCTCTGGCGGAGCTGCGGGAGCGGGCCCCCTTCCGCATGGGCAAGGCAGGGCTGAGGCAACCGCAGCGGCCGACCTTCCACCACCTGGTCACCCTCTCCAGCGGCACCTTGTGGCACACGGTGGATTTCACCGGCTATGCCCTCAAGCCGGGCTCCTGGCTGTGGATCCGGCCCGGCCAGGTGCAGCAATGGGGTGATCTGCACGAGGCCGAGGGCACTCTGATCCTCTTCGAGCGCGACTTCCTGGATCCGGGCACCGTGGCGGCAGCGCGCCTGGACGATCCGCACGCCCCGGTGCTCCAGATTCCCGACACCGAGGACCGTCACGCGTTGGAGATGGCCGTGAACCATCTGGCGCTGGAGTTCCCTGCGCTGCGCGGTATTTCGCTGGAGGCCCACATGGCGGTGCTGCGCCACCTGCTGGCGGTTCTGGTGCTGCGCCTTTCGCAGCGCACCATGCCCGTCGGCAGTCCGGCCCCGGAGCCGGGTGAGACGTTCGTGCACTTCCGTGATGCGGTCGAACGCGACTTCACCCGCACACGCCGTCTGGAGGACTACGCCCGGGCTCTCGGCTACTCGTCCCGCACCCTTTCCCGGGCGACACTGGCCGGTGCGGGGGTGGGGGCGAAGGAGTTCATCGACCGGCGGGTGATGCTGGAGGCCAAACGCCTGCTGGCGCACGGCAGCCTGCCGGCGTCCCGGATCGCGGCGCAGCTGGGCTTCACCAGCGCCACCAACTTCAGCAAGTACTTCCAGCAGCGCGCCGGTCAGTCTCCGATCGCCTTCCGTGCGAGCGTGCGCGGCCGCTCCTCGGAGAGTGGCCGGGGCGATGTGCCCGGTACCGGGTGACCAGGGCGGTGAGGGCCGCGCCTGCGAGCGGTGCCAGCAGATAGATCCACAGAGGTGACCAGTAGACGGGCTGGTGGGCCCAGAGGGCGGGGCCGAACTGGCGGGCGGGATTGGCGGACCCGCCGGTGAGGGTGCCAAAGGTGACGATGACCACGGCGGTTGCCAGGGGCAGCGCGAGCGGGATCCACCGCGCCCACACGGGGCGGGACATCAGCAACAGGGCGACCGTGAGAATCGCCGCGGTTGCCGCACCTTCGGCGGCGAACACGGCGGCGGCCGACCATGTGGGAGCGGGCCGGACCGCGGCGTAGTCCATACGAGCGTCGACCACCGGGCCCCAGGCGGGCCAGGCCGGTGCCGGCCAGGGAACCCGCGAGCTGGGCGGCGACGTACGGCAGGACTCGGCGGCCGGGGAAGGCGCCGGTGACCCACAGGGCCAGGGTGACGGCCGGGTTGAGGTGCCCGCCGGAGCGACGGCCCGTCGGGGAGGACAGCGCCCACGCGAGCGCCGCCCCGACGATCACGGCCACGACGGTGAGCCTGAGGTGCGGCCCGGGCAGAGCCCGGCTGAGCGGGGAGGCCATCACCCATCGAACGGCGGTGACCAGGACGAACAGCACGCCGCCGGTGAGCGCGAACTCCACGGCGGCCGCGGCCCGGGCGGTCGTGCCGCCCTGGACCGCGGGCCTCCCGACGGCCCGCCACGCGCGCGCACGGGTGGAGGTGAGCATCGGTCAGCCCCAGGTCATCTCGCCGGTGGCGACCTTGGTGCCCAGCTCCAGGGCCACCAGCAGGCCGAGGTCCGGGTGGCGCTCGATGAGCGCGGCCTTCAGCGCCTCGGAGTCGTTGCCGCTCCTGGCCAGCTCCTCCTCGAACCCGGCGAGGTAGGTGCGGGTGTAGGTGATCACCGAGGCGTCGGTGGGAGAGTCGGCGGAGCGGTGGCCGGCGACCACGAAGCGCGGGGCGAGCCGTTCCATCTCCTCGAGCGTCTCGGCCCAGGCGGCCCGCTCGCGCGGCGTGGGGGTGTCGGCGGTCCACACGTGCAGGCCGGCGAAGAGCAGCACCCCGCCCACGACCGCGCGGTCCTCGCTCTGCCACAGGTACTCGGTGCGCCAGACCAGGTCGGGGTGGCCGCCGCGGAGCTCGAAGTCGTGCCCCTCAAGGCTGACACGGTCCCCGTCCAGCACCTCGGGGACGATCACTTCGGTGGGCAGGTTCCTGCCCAGGTGCGCCCAGGTCTTGAGCTTCTTCTCCCAGCTGGCCTTGATCCGCTCCACCGTGGTGGCGGTGGCGACGATCCGGGCGTCCGGGAACGCCTTGCGGATCACTTCCAGGCCGAAGTAGTAGTCGGGGTCGGAGGTGGTGACCACGACGGTGGTCAGCTCCTTGCCGCTGTCGATGATGTCCGCCAGGACCCGGTGCTGCTCGGCCAGCGTGAACTGGCCGTCGACCAGCAGGGCTTCGCGCTCGCCGGTGATCAGGACGGACGACTTGTGCAGTCCGGTGTCACCGGCGGTGTGGACGGTGTAGGTCAGGGAGGTCGACATGGTGGTGGCGCCTTTCAGACTGGTGCAAGGGTTGGGGGTTCAGGCGGTCGTGGTGGTGGCGAGGTGCTGGTCCAGGGCGCGGGTGAGCGCGTCGGCCGAGGAGACGGGGCCGCCGAGGCGGTCGGTGCCGTGTGCGGTGTGCAGCAGCAGCGTCGGGTAGCCGTCGACGCCCAGGCGGCGTACCTCGAGGAAGTCGGCCCGCGCCTCCGCACGGGTGGCGGGCGAGGCGTACGCGGCCGCCACCTCGTCGGCGTCCAGACCCAGCTCGGAGGCGAGGTCCCGGTAGACCGCGGGGGCGGAGAGGCTGCGGCCGTCGACGTACCAGGCGCGCTGCATCGCGGCAGCGGCGTCCAAGGCGTTCGCGCCCGGCTGGCTGCGCAGCGCGACCAGGCCCGTGGCGGCGTCGGCGGAGTCCATCACGACAGTGCCGTCCGCCAGCGCGGCACGGTAGCCGTCGCCGAAGGTGACGCCGGTCAGCTGGGCGATGCGCTCGTTGGCGCCCGGAATGTGCGGGTAGGCCGACACCGGCAGAGCTCGCGGGCCGGTGAAGAGGCCGCCGGACAGCACCCTCAGCTCGATCCGGTCCGCGTTGGCGGCGGCGAACTCGTGCAGGGCCGGGCCGAAGCCGTAGCACCAGCCGCAGTAGGCATCGAAGGCGTAGGTCAGTCGCATGGGCTTCGCGGAGCTCATCGTGTGTCGTCCTTTCCGGATTCCGTCACCCGGCCACCTGTCGCGGTCGGGCTGACACACGCAAAGCTATGGTCAGGACAGGGGTCCACTCGGATCCGGAGACGACGATCTATGGTGAAAAACCGACACTCTCGACGTCCGGGAGGCCCTGCCGTCCGGCACACCGGCGACGGCACCGCCCGCGGCGACGACATCTGCGAACACGGAGGCTTGGCCGTGCACTTCTCCGACCGCCGGCGGTGGCGCGTCCTCCAGACCCGGCCGCGCTGACCGCCCCGCGCGACCGGGCGGTGTCGCCGTGGTGACGCGGTCAGGCATCGAGGGGGCACCCGCCGCACAGCGAGGTCCTCGCGCAGAGCTGGTTGAGTCGAAGGTGCTGGTCTTGCTGGACTTGCCGGTGCAGTTCCAGGCGGGGAGGTTCAAGCCGGCCCGCCAGGTGGCCAGGTCGTCCCAGGGAGGTGCCCGCCGTGGTGCGGCGGCATGCTGGACTCCACAGTGCGGACCGGCGGAACGAGGTGA
The DNA here is from genome assembly GCF_040630405.1 of Streptomyces sp. NPDC005811. NCBI lineage: Bacteria > Bacillati > Actinomycetota > Actinomycetes > Kitasatosporales > Streptomycetaceae > Streptomyces > Streptomyces sp. NPDC005811. The sequence goes on along the minus strand of NZ_JBEXXK010000011.1, from coordinate 90,530 downwards.
CCGTCATGATCGACCTGGCGTCGCGGCTTTCCGGACTACCGGAATCACGCGGAGATGCACCCTGGCCGGGCCACGAGTACGTGAAGGGCTGGGGCGTGTTCGGCCTGCCCTTCTCGTCCGGGCACGTGCTCGCACTGAGGGTCTTCCCGGAGAGCTCCTTCGGCGCGTACCGGACGGTGTGGCACCGCACTCCCCACGGCCGGTGGTCGATCCACGTCGACGGGCCACGCCTGGAGACCTCCTGCCCCCGGTACTACGGGCCTGCCTGCGAGCACATCGGATTCGCCCGGATCCACCTCACCTGGACCGGGCCCGCGTCGCTGAGGGTGACGACGGACGCGCCCTCCCTGGACTGGACGCTCACCGCCCGCTCCACGCCCGTCCTCACTGCGATGAACGCCGTCAGCTCGGCACTGCCGCTCGCGAGCTGGCGTCCGCGAGTGCTGGTGCGAAGCCGGGAACTGATGGCCGGCGCGCTCGGACTGGGCCGCGTGGAGATGGCCGGCGTGATGCCGAGCGGGCACACCGGCACCCTGCTGCCCGAGCGGATGTACTACATCGCCGACGCCCGAGCCGTCCTCGACGGCACGGACCTCGGGCACCCGGTTCGGCTGGACCGCAATCCCCGCATCGGCGAGGTGCCGCTCCCCGCCCGCGGCATCCTGGCGATCGGCCAGGCGGCCTGGCAGATCCGGGACCCCGCGGAGTACGAACGGACCCGTGCGGAAAGCGGCCGGACGGATCCCGAAAGCCGGTGAGTGCCGACCAACCAGCCGCGCCGGACCACAGCCTCGACCGCCTCGACCAGCGCGTCCGGCTCCCAGCTCAGCCTCCCGGAGAACGGCGACCGCGCGGTCCACATCCTCCTGGACGTCTACGAGCGCGTCCTTCAGCGCAACCCCGGGCTGCCCGCCGGCATGCTGGTGATGGAGCACGGCCGCCTGGCCGACCCCGAACAGCAGGCCCGCGCCGTCGCACCGGGCATCCCGGCATGAGCACCCGGCAGACCGTCATCGGCGTCAAAGGCCCGGAGCACGCCATCACCTACGACGAAGCGCTCACCCTGCACACCGTGGGCACCGCGCGTCTGAACGGTGAGGAACACCGGTGTGGCGCCCTCGAGACTCAGAGGCGCGAGCTGTCGTCCTGCCGCTGATCGCCTTCGGTGCCCTGTGCTGCTGTGGACGGGTGAGTAGGCCGGGGAGCCTCGGCCGGGTAGCCGTGGCCGTCATGACCCGCACCGGGGACGGTGGGGCCGCGCCCCCTTGACGGCCCCACCGGGCGCCCGGCCCGTGCCGTGCTCACCCTCTCCGGCGTCCGGACTCAGCAGTTGGCGAGCCACTTGTGGGACAGCACCTTGAGGCCGGGGCCGCCGCTGACGCCAGGGCCCTTCACGCCCTGTCCGATGCAGCCGAGATACCCGGAGTAGCCCGTTCCGGAGTAGAGGCCGACCCCCTCGTACGAGGAGGAAGTCCCGTTGTTGTAGACCGACTTGACGTTGCGGTCGTCGGCCCATGAACACTTCACGGTCCCGCTGGTCCAGTCGCTGTCGGCGTTGCTCCAACTGCAGCGGTTTCCCGTGTAGTTGATTTGGTCCCAGACGCACAGGCTGCCGGAAGGGCAGTCACTCGCGGCGGCTTCGGCGGAACTCGGCGCCAACAGGCCCAGAGCCGCCACCGTGGCGGCGACGACGGTCGCGCTCAGAGTCCTGCGGGCTGTGCGTGTTGTGACGTTCATTCATGGTCCTTTCCCGTGAGTGATCTGCCGGCGGAGAACACGTCTCGGGCCGGCCCCTCGGCGGTGCGTGCGCCGATTGTGGAATGCCGACCTTGCCGAAACCTTGTCCGATCCGTACGCGCCTCCATGAGCCGTTCGGCGGCGTCGAGAAGGGCCCTGACCAGGGACGGAAGGGGTTCAGGACCAGGCACTCACCTTGTTCTTCATGGTCCGAGTCGGTTTCGTTCGGTGATGCTCTCGGGTCGTCTCACGGCCTTGCCCACGTCGTAGCGGGTGCCGGGCCGCCGGTCCTTCGAGCCAAGTGGCCTTCCAGGCACGGGCGTTGAGGCTTCAGGCGCATGGGCCGGCAGGTGATATGTGGGCGGACGTTTCTGAACCCTGGAGACGGTCCCAGGCCATCGCGTGGGCGGCGCCGTACCGGTCGGTGACCTGCGTCGTGGCCGCGTCCGGCTCGCCCCAGGTGTCCGCGCTTCGGTGGTCGCCCGCCCTGGGGACAGGCCAGGAAGTACTCCTTGAGCGAGGGCGTCGGCCGTCTCATGACGCATGCGCGGGGCGTCGTAGCCGGCGTCGAAGACGATGAGGATGTCGCGGTGACGTCGTCCTCGGGCCCGAGACGGACTGCGTCCAGGAGCTGGCACCCGGCGTCCGACCCGATTCGAGGGCGGCGACGAAGGAGTATGGCCGGCCGGGGATGAACTGGTTCGAGGTCCGTCCGCTGCTGCGCCCGTAGACATGGCAGAACAGGCGGTCCGCACCGGTGGGGGCGTCGGGGCGGAGCCAGTTGCTGATGTCGACGGCAAGAACCAGGCGCCGAGGCACGTCCACACTCAGCCGGGGATGAGGCCGGCCGACGGACCGGTCGAAGCCCTAGGTGCCCACCGCGCCTTGCACGAATCTCCGAAGGTGCGCACGCACGGCGTCGGGCTGCTCCAGCCAGGGCTCGTGCCCAGCGCCCTCGATCCGCGTCAGCGGAAGATCGAGCCGGAAAGCGAGTGATTCGAGGGCCGACAGAGGGCGGGGATCGTCGACCCCACCGAGGAGCTCCGCTCGCGCGGGCAGGCGCACACTGAGTTCGGCAAGGTGCTCATCGAGCGGGTCCGCGCGTCCTTCCTTGCCGAGTTCCCTGTTCATGGCCCAGTTGACGGGGCGCCGCTGCCGGGCACCCTGCGCGGCCCAGCGCCACCCACGTCCGGGATCGGCATGGTCGGTGAACCAGGCCAGCGTGAGCAGTTCGACTTCCTCCTCCTCCGTACGGCGTGGCAACTCCTCCAATGCGCGGAGCCGCTCCTGCTGCGCTGCGGACATACGGCGGTCACGCTGCGCTCGGTCCCCGGTGCGCCAGTCACCGACGAACGGCCCGCACATCAGCAGCATTCCGGCAACCCGGTCAGAGTGCGCCAGACAGAACCGGCTCGCCAGGTCGGTGCCGTAGGAGTGCCCGACCAGCACGGCCCTGGACACCTCCCATGCGTCGAGCAGCTCGGCGAGGTCGTCGACATGCCGGGCGAGGGAATGGCGGCCCTCCCACGGGGATCGGCCGGTGCCACGCTGGTCGTACCGGTACACGGGCGCGAGGTCCGCGACCATCGGCGCGACATCGCACAGGTAATCCGGCAGCCCCGGACCGCCATGGAGCATGACCACGGGCGGCTGCCGAGTCGTGTCCCCCAGTGCCATCCAACGTAACTGCGCCCCGTCGCTCATCGACACGAGGCCCTGCGTCTCCATCAAGGTCACCGCGGAGAACCTACCGATGTCACCGAGGTTCCGCCAAAGGTTAAAGAACAAGATCACCCCGGCAGCCTGCACACCTGCGTCGGCGGCCTCCTCCTGGTCACCCCGGCCGGCACGCGGTAATCAGTCCACTCAGCCGAGACTGGCTCTGTCCCGGTGGCGCGAGCAGCCGTTGAGATGAACCTCTTGGCGGCCGCTCCCGAAAGGTGTCGATGACCATGCCGCGTACCCGTTCGTTCGTTCAGGTCGACGTGTTCTCCACGAGCCCCTACTCCGGCAATCCGGTCGCGGTCGTCCTGGACGGGACGGACCTCAGCGATGAGCAGATGCAGCAACTGGCGCGCTGGACGAATCTGTCCGAGACCACGTTCGTCCTGCCGCCCACGGTCCCCGAGGCGGACTACCGGCTGCGGATCTTCACCCCCGGAGGCGAGCTGCCGTTCGCGGGGCATCCAACCCTCGGCTCCGCGCGTGCCTGGCTGGACGGCGGCGGCACCCCGCGGCACGCCGGACACCTCGTGCAGGAGTGCGCCGCAGGACTGGTCACCGTGCGCCGCGGTGAGGAGACCTTGTCCTTCGCCGCCCCGCCCCGGGTGCGTACCGGCCCGCTCGACGACGCGTATCTGAACCGGATCGTGGCCGCGTTCGGCATCACGCGGGAGCGGGTCCTGGCCCATCAGTGGGTCGACAACGGACCCGGCTGGGCCGTGCTCCAGCTGGCCACCGCCGAGGAGGTCCTCGCCCTCGAACCCGACCTGGCCCTGATCCCGGACGCGATGGTCGGTGCGATCGGCGCCTGGCCCGAGGGGTCCGCGTACGCCTTCGAGCTGCGTACGTTCGCCCCGGGCGCCGGTGTTCCCGAGGACCCCGCGTGCGGCAGCATGAACGCCGCCGTGGGTCAGTGGCTCACCTCCACCGGCGCCGCCCCCGCGGCCTACCGGGTCTCGCAGGGCGCGAGGGTGGGACGGGCCGCGAGTATCGAGGTCACCGCCGCTACGGACGGCACGGTCTGGGTCAGCGGCTCCGCCGTCATCTGCATCCGCGGCACCCTCACCCTCTGACCGCCGCACCGTCATGGGCCGTCATGGGCCGTCATGGGCCGTCATGGGCCGTCATGGGCCGTCATGGGCCTCAGGGGAGAGGGTCTTCATGGTGACGTAGCTGGTGACCGTGGCCACGCCGGGCAGGGCGGCCAGGTGGTGGGCGTGGAAGTCCTCGTACGCGGGCAGGTCGGCGACCTCGACCTGGAGCAGGTAGTCGAAGTTGCCGGTGATGTGGTGACAGGCGACCACCTCGGGCAGCCGGGTGATCCCGCGTTCGAACGCGACCACGTCCGCGCGGGTGTGCCGCGTCAGGCGGACCCCGGCGAAGACCCGCAGACCGCGGCCCACCGCGGCAGGATCGATCAGCGCCCGGTACCCGCGGATGACGCCGGCCTCCTCCAGCTGACGCACGCGGCGCAGGCAGGGGGACGGCGACAGCCCGACCCGGGCGGCCAGCTCGTTGTTGCTGATGCGGCCGTTGCTCTCGAGTACGGCCAGAATCGACCGGTCCACCTCGTCCATGGTGGCAGATTATTGCGCCGCGCCATTGGATACCACAATCGTGCTCTGCCGGTGAGCGCAATTTGCTGCCAAAGTTGCCGCGATCAGCTCATGTGCGAGCGATGGTCGGTCACGCTTCATGGCGTCGTAACCGACGTCCATCGAGGGGCAGGCCATGCCGGGCAAGAGCACCATCACCGTCCACTCGGATCGCGAGATCCATCCCACCCGCGCCGTGGCGCCACCCATCTACCAGACGGCGACGTTCTGGGCCGAGGACGGCGAGACGTTCGCGCAGGGCGCCGTCGAACCGCGCGGCAAGGACTTCTACACCCGCTTCGGCAACCCGAACCACGCACAGGTCGCGGCCGTGGTCGCGGAGCTCGAGGGCACCGAGGCGGCCATGGTCACCGCGTCCGGGATGGCCGCGCTCACCACCGCCGTCCTCGCCCTGGTCTCCGCCGGTGACCATGTCATCGGGCAGAAGTCCACCTACGGCGGCACCGGTTCGGTGCTGCTGAACCTGCTCCCCCGCCTCGGCGTGTCCACCACCCAGGTCGACCAGACCGACCCGGAAGCATTCGCCAGGGCCCTGACCTCCCAGACGCGCCTGATCCTGGTCGAGACGCCGAGCAATCCGCTGTTGCAGATCACCGACCTGCGCGCCGTCGCGGACCTGGCCCGCGCGCACGACGTGCTGACCCTGGCGGACAACACCTTCGCCACCCCGCTCAACCAGCGGCCCGCGGACCTCGGCATCGATCTGGTCTGGCACAGCGCGACCAAGTACCTCAACGGCCACTCCGACGTCTCCGCCGGAGTGATCGCCGGACCCGCCGAACTCCTGGACCGGATCTGGGACGTCGGCCTGCTCACCGGCGCCACCCTCGGCCCCATCGACGCCTGGCTGCTGCTGCGCGGCATACGCACCCTGCCCCTGCGCATGCCCCGGCACAACACCAACGGCCTGGCCCTCGCCGAGGCGCTCAGTGGGCACCCGGCCGTTGCGAAGGTGCATTACCCCGGCCTGACGACCCACCCGCAGCACGACCTGGCGGCCGGCCAGATGAGCGGCTTCGGCGGCGTGCTCGGCATCGAGTTCACCGGCGGCTTCGAGACGGCCGACGCCTTCCTCGGCAAGCTGCGCTACTCCCTGCGGTCGGCGAGCCTCGGGGGCGTGGAATCCCTGGCCGTGCACCCGGCATCCATGTGGCGCGGCATGCTCAGCGAGGACCAGATCGCCGAGTCGGTTCCGCCGGGCCTGGTCCGGCTGGCCGCGGGCACGGAGGACACCGCCGACCTGGTCGCCGACGCGCTGGCCGCCGCCGACGCCGTACACACCACGACAGCGACCGCCTGAACCACCCGGCCGGTCACACGGTGCGCTGACGCCCGCCATGGGTGTGCCCACGTGATCGGCGCGGTTCTCGACATCATCGGCCCCTGCGCCCGGCAGTTCGACGAAGAGGTGCACCTCCATGCCCAGCCCGCAGAACCATCGCCTCGCCGACCCCACACCCGCTCGAGCAACCACCCACGATTCACCCCACAGCGGCACCCCGCTCGTCCGTGGGCTCAAACAACGTCACCTGTCGATGATCGCCCTCGGCGGTGTCATCGGCGCGGGCCTGTTCGTCGGCTCCGGCGCCGGTATCGCGGCGGCCGGACCGTCGATCGCCGTCGCCTACGCACTGTCCGGCGTGCTCGTCACGCTGGTGATGCGCATGCTCGGCGAGATGTCGGCGGCGAACCCGGCCTCCGGCTCGTTCTCGGTGCACGCCGAGCGGGCCATCGGGCCCTGGGCGGGCTTCACCGCCGGCTGGATGTTCTGGACGCTGCTGTGCGTGGGCGTCGGCGCCGAGGCGATCGGCGCCGCCGGCATCATGACCGGCTGGTTCCCCGGCACCCCGTCCTGGATGTGGGTCCTGCTGTTCATGACCGCGTTCTGCGCCACGAACCTCGCGGCGGTCCGTAACTTCGGGGAGTTCGAGTTCTGGTTCGCGGCACTCAAGGTCGGCGCGATCTCCCTCTTCCTGGTGCTGGGCGGCCTCGCGATCCTCGGCGTACTGCCGGGCACGCACGCCCCGGGCACGGCGAACCTCGCCGGTGCGGGCGGCTTCCTGCCCCACGGCGTGAACGGCCTGGTCGTCGGCCTGCTCACCTCCGTCTTCGCCTACGGCGGCCTGGAGACGGTCACCATCGCCGCCGCCGAGTCCGAACACCCTGTGCGCGGCGTCGCCACAGCCGTACGCACCGCGATGTGGCGGATCGCCGTCTTCTACGTCGGATCCATGCTGGTCATCGTCACGCTGATCCCGTGGAGCGACCCCGCCGTCACCACCAGCGGCCCGTACGTGGCGGTCCTCGACCACCTCGCCATCCCCGCCGCCGGCCCGCTCATGAACGTCATCGTGCTCGTCGCCCTGCTGTCCGCGATGAACGCCAACATCTACGGCTCCTCCCGCATGGCGTACTCCCTGATCGCCCGCGGACAGGGCCCCGAAGCCCTCGGCAAGGTCTCCGGCGGGGTGCCGCGGCGCGCGGTGATCGCCTCGTCCGCCTTCGGCTTCGTCGCGGTGCTGCTCAGCTACTGGTGGCCGCAGACCGTCTTCACCTGGCTGCTCAACATGGTCGGCGCGGCCGTGCTGGTGGTGTGGGGTTTCATCGCCGCCGCCCAGCTGCGGATGCGTCGCCGGCTGGAGCGGGAGGCACCCGAGAGGCTCGTCGTGAAGATGTGGGCCTTCCCGGCCCTGACCTGGGTGGCGCTGGCGGGAGTGCTGGCGATCCTGGCCCTCATGGCCCGCCAGGGCGACACCCGCGTGCAGCTGTACTTCACCGGCGGCCTGACCCTGGCCCTCTCCCTCATCGGCTACCTGCGGCAGAGAGCCGTGACCGCCCGCGCCTGATCTGCGCGTCCGCGAGCAGAGCCGCAGCGGCAGCGGCAGCCACCACCTGATCTTGATCGATCCGCAAACGTCCACAAAGGAGCGCAACCCATGAAAACCCTGCTCACCGGCGGCACCGTGGTCAGCATGGACCCGGCTGTCGGCGATCTCGTCCGCGGTGACGTCCTCATCGACGACGGCGTGATCGTCGGGGTCGCCGAACGGATCGAGGCCCCGGACGCCGAGCCGATCGACGCGACCGACCGGATCGTCCTGCCCGGATTCGTCGACAACCACCGCCACACCTGGCAGACCGCGTTCCGGGGCATCGGCGCTGACTGGACGTTCGCCGAGTGGGCGTCGGCCATGCACGGCACGCTCAAACCCCACTACCGGCCCGAGGACGTCTACGCGGGCACCCTCCTCGGCCGCCTGGAGGCCCTCCACTCCGGCGTGACCACGATGCTGGACTGGTACCACGTCGCGCAGACGCCCGAGCACGAGGACGCCGCCGTCGCCGCGCTGCGCGACGCGCCGGGACGGTCGGTCTTCTGCCTCGGCGCCGGCTGGGGATCCCCCGGCCCCGTCGACGCCGCCGTCCGCCGCGTCCGCGCCGACCTGACCGGGGACGGTCCGGTCACCATGGCGCTCGGGCTGCGCGGCGTCGAGGCCACCGGGACGGACACCGTCGCCCGGGAGCTCGAGCTGGCGGCCGAACTCGGCCTGCGCACCAGCCTGCACGTGGACATCGCGAGCGGGGCGGTCGCCCATCTGCGCGAGCACGGTCTGTTGCGGGACACCACCACGTTCGTGCACGGCAACGGGCTCAGCGACGAGGAGCTGCGGATGCTCGCCGACGCGGGGAGCTCGCTGTCGATCAGCCCGGACGTCGAGCTGAAGATGGGCTTCGGATCGCCGACGACCGGCCGGGCCCTGGCCGCCGGCCTGCGCCCGACCCTCTCCGTCGACGACGTCCCGTCCGCCGGCGGCGACATGTTCTCCACCATGCGTACGGCCTTCGCCGTGCAGCGCGGCCTGGACGGCGGCCTGCGCTCCCGCGACCTGCTCGCCTTCACCACGATCGACGCCGCCGCCTCCTGCGGACTCGCCACCCGAACCGGCAGCCTCACACCCGGCAAGGACGCCGACATCATCCTGCTGCGCGCCGACGACCTCACCGTCTTCCCCGTCACCGACCCGGCTGCCACCATCGTGAGCGCCGGCCACCCCGGCCTGGTCGACACCGTCCTCGTCGCCGGCCGGGTGGTCAAACGCGACGGCGTACTGGTGGACGTGGACCTGGCGGCCCTGAGGACCCGACTGGTCGAATCCCGTAACCGGATCGCAGCCGCAGCCGGCATCCCGCTCGACGGCACCTGGCGCCCCGAGCCGGCATCGAAGTAGGCGCGCCCTGCGTCGCGGACCTCTGCGTCTCGCCGCTGCCGGAGGTGCGCTGCAGAGCCGGTCGGAAACTCGGATCCGCCTCAGCGGTCACGGACTCCCAGCAGACCCTGCGGAAGCGTGACGCTTGAATCCACCATGGGGAAGTCCTCGCTGACGACACCTCGCACCAGGTCTGAACTGCGGAGATCGACCTGCGACAGCAACGGTGAGGCGCCGTTGGGTGGTCGAGCGGCGCTCTCAGCAGCGACGTCGCCACCACGGCATCTCAGGCGGTGTTTGCCGGGTCGTGACAGGTTCGGCGGAGCAGGATCTCGTCCAGAACGACGACCACGTGGCGCAGTTCACGCGCGGCGCGGGGCGGCAGCATCATGAGAGCCTCTGCGAGAGAGTCGCGGGCCCACTCCTCGCCGCAACATGGGCAGATGAACTCGGCTTCCCAGGGTCTCCACCGACGCCGAGTGCCATGCACGTGAGCTGTCCACACACTGACAGCGGCAGACACCTGTCCGGGCAGCCATCGATGACTCTCCAGCTGTCGGATGGCTGCGTTGGCGGACCCGGACAGGCCAGGAACATCACGGAAACGCACCCAGGGGTTCCCGAGATGCCCGTGCTTGCGACGTGCCGCAGGTTTCCTACGCGGCACGGCCCCTTCGAGGAACGTTCATGCTCGCATCATCGCATGACGGCGCCGGCGAAGATCTGGTGGCGCCCGCAGCGCGCGCCGCCGACAGGCAAGGGTCCATGCGCAGGGGGCCTGTTCGCCTGCTCGTGACGTGCCGAAGTTCCGTACGGCGCGGCGGCCGGCGCACTGGCGGCTGCCGTCGGGGAGTTCGTCCAGCTCCTGCTCGGCGAGTGTGGCGCGCACGTCCTCGGTGATGTGAAGCGGGTAGATCAGGTGGAGCTTGCGGGGCGGCGGGATCGGGCCGGGCGGGTGACGCACTGGTCGATCACCCACAGCAGCCCACCCGTCCCAGCCCGGGCGACGTCGAGGTGCGGACCTTGATCCGGGAGAACGGGACGGCCGTCGCAGTTCCCCCGCGCGCACCCAAGGAGGAGCACTCGAAGTAGCCGTCTCCGATCCTCGTTGCAAGCTGGACCTCCCCCGCCGAGGCCGTCCTACCATGTCTGTTCTGCCGTACCGCACTCAGGAAAGCGGCTCGGGAACTTCACCGGGCTTGACGGGCACGATGGCAACGCGAGTGCAGCCCACGGCTTTCAGTTCGGTGCGGCGGTGCTTTGCCGACCGCTTGTCGTACCCGCCGGCCGATGCCTGCGGGGTGCCGTCCGGGTCGGTCCACAGCAGACCGTAATTCTGTGTCGCGCTCGTCGTGGAGATCATCACTCTCGTCATGGAGATCATCACTGCCCCGCCCCCGGCGGCCGTAAGCACGCCGCGAGTCCCGAGGACGATCACACGACCGCCGATGGCAGGACACCGGCCTCTTCACCACCCCACCTCGGCGCCCCGCGGACTTCTCGACGGCCGGCTCGCCGCGCTGTGGCTTGACGATGTCGCGGAGGCCGTCCGGTTCGCCGCCCGGACAGCGGCTCCGAACTGCTCGGTCGCCGGCCCGAATCCGCCGTGGCGGGACCAGTCGGCACAGCTCGCGACAGCCGCTCGCACCTGACGGGCAGACAGGTCGCGCCGGGCAATCCCGTCCGAACCGTTGACGCGTTGGCCGGATGACGCCCATGATCGGGCCACTCGATGTCAGCGTTGACACAAGTCATCGTTGACATCTCTCCCCGGTCGGCGGTGTGGACGACATCGTGGACCAGGGCGTCACATTGTCGGGCCGCCCGCGCAGGCTGTGCTGCGTGGACGGCCGCAGCACAGGAGACACCATGAGCTCTGGACGTGTATCCCGGCGTGTCCGCGCGCGGATGACCGCCGCGGCGGCCGTCTGCGCCCTGTCCGCCGCCCCGCTCTCCCCCCAGGCCGCCGCGGCCGACACCCCGCCGTACTCCGAGACCTATCGTCCCCAGTTCCACTTCACTCCGGAGAAGAACTGGATGAACGACCCCAACGGCCTCGTGTACTACAAAGGCGAGTACCACCTCTTCTACCAGTACAACCCGAGCGGCAACGGGTGGGGCGACATGTCCTGGGGCCACGCGGTGAGCACGGACCTCGTCCACTGGCAGCAGCTGCCGCTCGCCCTGTCGCACGACGACAAGGAGATGGTCTTCTCCGGCAGCGCCGTCGTCGACGAGAACAACACCACTGGTTTCGGCACCAAGAAGAACCCGCCCATGGTGGCGATCTACACCAGCCACAGCACATCCACCGGCATCCAGTCACAGTCACTCGCCTACAGCACCGACCGCGGCCGCACCTGGACCAAGTACCAGGGCAATCCCGTCATCGACATCGGCTCGAGGGACTTCCGCGACCCCAAGGTCCAGTGGTACGCGCCCACCAAGAGCTGGCTGATGACGGTGTCGCTGTCCGCCGAGCACAAGGTGCGGTTCTACTCCTCCAAGAACCTCAAGGACTGGACGCAGCTCAGCGAGTTCGGACCGGCCGGCGCCACGGGCGGCGTGTGGGAGTGCCCCGATCTGTTCCCCCTCGCCGTCGACGGGGACCCGAACACCATCAAGTGGGTCCTGGTCGTCAACATCAACCCCGGTGGCGTCGCGGGCGGTTCGGCGGCCCAGTACTTCATCGGCGACTTCGACGGTACGAAGTTCACCGCCGAGGACGACGGCACCTACACCCCGCCCGCCGGCACCGTGCTGCAGGACTTCGAGGGCACCGGTTTCGGTGCGTGGACGGCCACGGGCACCGCGTTCGGCCCGGGACCGGCAGCCGGGACGCTCGACGGACAGCAGACCGTCGCCGGCTTCGACGGCAAGGGCCTCGCCAACAGCTTCCACTCCGGGGACGCCACCACCGGCACCCTCACCTCGCCCTCCTTCACCGTCACCAGCCCCTACCTGAACTTCAAGATCGGCGGCGGCCGGCACCCGCACCAGCCCGGGAGGATCCTCGCCGACTTCGAGGACGGCACCTACGGCGACTGGACGACGACCGGTGACGCCTTCGGCCCGGCACCGGCCACCGGCACCCTCCCCGGGCAGCAGCAGGTCTCCGGTTTCCAGGGCGGCGGCCTGGTCGACACCTTCCTGAACGGCGACGCCGGCACCGGCACCCTCATCTCACCCGAGTTCACCATCGACAAGCGATACGTCAACTTCCTCATCGGCGGCGGCAACCACCCCGCCGACTCCGCCGACCCCACCGCCCTCGAACTCCTCGTCGACGGCCAGGTCGTCCGCAGCGCCACCGGGAAGGACGCCGAGGCACTCGAGACGGCCTCATGGGACGTCCGCGACCTCGCCGGCAAGAAAGCGCGGATCAGGGTGGTCGACGACAACACGGGCGGCTGGGGCCACATCAACGCCGACCAGATCGTGCTGTCCGACATCCAGGCCCAGCCCGGCTCCCAGGAGACCTCCGTCAATCTGGTCGTCGACGGCCAGGTCGTCCGCAGCGCGACCGGCTCCGACAGCGAGACGCTGGACTGGGCCTCCTTCGACATGCACCCCTACCTCGGCCAGGAAGCGCGGATCCAGCTCGTCGACATGAACACCGGCGGCTGGGGCCACATCCTCGCCGACCAGTTCACCGCAGCGGACTCCCCCGCCCTCTCCGTCCTTCAGCGTGCCCACTGGGCGGACTACGGCAAGGACTACTACGCGGCCGTTTCCTGGGAGAACGCCCCGGGCGGCAAGCGGTACATGGTCGGCTGGATGAACAACTGGGACTACGCGGGCGCCATCCCCACCTCCCCCTGGCGCGGAGCGCAGAGCATCCCCCGCCAGCTGGCGCTGCGTACCGTCGACGGCCGCGTCCGGCTGACCAGCGAGCCGGTGAACAGCGTGAAGTCCCTGCGGCAGGCCTCCCCGGTGACCGCGACCGCCGGCCTCGTGACGAACACGTCGAGGGCACTGGCCGGTCCCGCCGTCGACGGCAAGGCGCTCGACATCGAGGCCACCTTCTCCCCCAAGGACGCCGAACGTTTCGGGCTCAAGGTACGCACCGGCGCCGCAGGCGAGGAAACCGTCATCGGCTACGACACCACGACCCAGGAGCTGTACGTCGACCGCACCCACTCCGGCGCCGTGGACTTCAACAGCACCTTCCCCGGGATCCAGACCGCGCCTCTGAAGGCGGCGAACGGCAAGATCAAACTGCGGATCCTCGTCGACTGGTCGTCCGTCGAGGTCTTCGGCGGCGACGGTGAAGCGGTGATCACCGACCAGATCTTCCCCGACCCGGCCAGCCAGGGGGTCCAGGTCTTCGCCGAGAACGGCTCGGCGAAGCTGGACAAGGCCACCGTCTGGCACCTCGACCCCACCCACGACTGACGCAACGGCCACACGTCGCGTCAGCCACCGCAACGGACCGCCGCCTTCCTTCCGTCCCACCCTTGCATCTCCTATCGAATATCGATAGTTTTCCATCGTGATTCGATAGAAGGACTGGTCATGGGAAAGCTGACTGTGCGTGCGCTGCGCGCGGTACTCGTGGTGGTGCTCGCCGGCACCGTGTTCGTGCAGGCGTTGATGGTGTGGACATTGGTCAGCGGGAACGACCCGGAGGACGGAACGCTCCCGCTGACGGCGTTGCGCCTGTTCACGATCCTTGGCATGGTGTCGGCCCAGGTCGCCCTGATCTGCGTATGGCGGCTGGTGACGATGGTGCGACGCGGAACCGTGTTCTCCCCGTCCGCCTTCCGGTACGTGGACGGCGTGATCGGCGCCATCGTGGCGGCCGCCCTCGTATGGTTCGCGGTCACGGCCGTCAACGCGCCGGGCCAGCGGGACGACCCGGGCGTCACCGTCATCATGGGCGGGATCGGCCTGGCCATCCTGGGGGTCGCGCTCATCGTGCTCGTGCTGCGCATGCTGCTCGCACAGGCCGTCGCCCGCGACGGCGAAGCAGTGCAGATGCAGGCCGAGCTGGACGAGGTGATCTGAAGCCGATAGCCGATCACCGTCGAGAGCCTGTTGGATCGCAGGCCGCGATACGACCGCCGGGGAGACGTCCGTGAGCAACACCGCAGCAGGCGAGGCAACCGCTCACCCTTTCGCCGTCCGACCGTTGGACACGGACACCTGGCCGGCGTTCGCCCGACTGATCGAGGCGAACAACGGCGTGTGGGGCGGCTGCTGGTGCATGGGCTTTCATGTCAAGGTCGGGAAGGGGCGCACCTCCCAGCAGAACCGGGCCGAGAAGGAGCAGCGAGTCCGTGAGGGGCGGACCCGTTCCGCCCTCGTCTTCGAGGGCGACGACTGCCTGGGCTGGTGCCAGTTCGGCTCGCCGACCGAGCTGCCGGAGATCAAGAGCAAGCGGACGTACGAGAAGGACCTCGTGGTGCTGCCGGACTGGCGCATCACCTGCTTCTTCACCGGGAAGGGCCTGCGTAGGCGCGGTGTCGCTCATGCTGCGCTCGGCGGGGCACTGACCGAGATCGCCCGCAAGGGGGGCGGCACGGTCGAAGGCTACCCCGAGGAGACCGACGACCGTTCGGTGTCGGGATCGTTCCTGCACACCGGCCCGATGGCCGTCTTCGAGGACTACGGTTTCACCCGGACTCGGCCGATCTCGCCCCACCGCTGGGTCGTCAACCTCACCATCGCCCCAGCCCGAGGCTGAACCGCCGGCTGATCGAGCGGCGACGGCCCTGGGCGCACTCACTGAGGGCGTCCCGGCCTGCCCGCATTCCCGGCCGGACAGCGCGCTCGGGCACCCGGAGGGGTGAGTCAGGCGCTGGAACCGGCCCGACGTCTCCGGCTCCGGCGCAGGTCGCGGGTCCGTCCGCGATGGAGGGGCCTCGACCGTCCGCCGCTGTCAGGCCTGGAGGCTCTCGGCGCGGGAGAGAGCCCGCTTGAGCAGGCCCTCCAGCGCGTCCTGCTCGTCCTGGGTCAGGCCGGTGAACAGGGGTTCCTCGGTCAGGACCGTCAGCAGCCGTTCCCGCAGCCCGGTGCCCTCCGGGGTCAGGACGAGCTGCTTGGCGCGGCGGTCGGTGGGGTGGGGACGGCGCTCTATCAGCCGCAGGGTCTCCAGCTTGTCGATCACGACGGTGGCATTGGACGGTTCGCAGCTCATCCGCCCGGCCAGCTCACGCATGGTCATCGGAGCGATCATCTCGCGCAGGGCCGAGGCCTGCGCGACGGTCAGACCGAGCCCGGACACCCATTCACGCATGCGCGCACTGCTCTGCATGTCCAGGTCGTGCACCAGCTTGCCCAGCTCCCACTGAGCTTCCGCCTGCTCCTGTGTCATCGCCATGACCCCAGACTACCAAACTGCTTCAACCCATGATAGATATGATTTGAAGCATTCAAGCCATATGCATTGGAGGGGCCTCATGAACCTCAACCTCACGGGCAGGACCGCCGTCGTCACCGGTGCCGGCCGGGGCATCGGTCTGGCCACCGTCCGGACCCTGATCGACGAAGGTGTCCGCGTCGTCGGCGCCGCGCGCACCATCACGCCCGAGCTGAAGGAAACCGGCGCCCACGCCGTGTCGGCGGACCTGAGCACCGCGGAAGGCGTCGCCACCGTCATCGACACCGCTCTGGTCGAACTGGGCGGCATCGACCTGCTGGTGAACAACGTGGGCGGCGGGGACGAGGCGGTCATGGGCTTCCTCGACGCCGGCGACACCCAGTGGACCCGCATGTTCGACATCAACGTGCTCGCCACCGTCCGCGCCACGCGCGCGGCCCTGCCCAGCCTGATCGAGCGTCGCGGGGCGATCGTGAACATCTCCTCCACCGTCGCCCGGCTGCCGACCGGGGTTCCGGCCAGCTACAGCGCCGTCAAGGCAGCGGTCACCGCGCTCGGCAAGTCCCTGGCCGAGGAGTTCGGCCCCCAGGGCGTGCGCGTGAACACCGTCTCCCCCGGCCTGGTCCGCACCACCGTCTACGAGGACCCCGACGGCCCGGTCGCCCAGCTGGCCGCGGCGGCAGGGGTCGGCCTCGCCGACTTCGTCCAGCAGATCGCGAAGTCCCAGAACATCACGACCGGCCGCATGAGCGAGGCCGCGGAGGTCGCGGCCCTGGTCGCATTCCTGCTGTCCGACGTGGCCGGCAACATCACCGGCGCCGACTACGTCATCGACGGCGGCACCGTCAAGACGGTCTGAACCAGCTGCCGACCCCGCCGCGGCGGGGTCGCAGAATCCAACACCTCAACCCCCAACCACGGAGGCCAGACCCATGGCTCACGTCGTCTCCGCGTCCGCCGAGCGCACCATTGACGCTCCCGCCGACGAGGTCTACCGGTACCTGACGGACATGCAGCTTCACTCCCGGTTCCTGCCGCCCCCCTTCTACGACTTCCACGTCGAGGAGGGCGGCGTGGGCGCAGGCAGCGTCATCCGATTCAAGATCGACTTCGCTGGGGGCGTCCGGGAACTCCGGATGAAGGTCACCGAGCCGGAGCCGGGCCGAACCCTGGTCCAGACCGACACCAACAGCTCCGGCCTCGTCACGACGTTCACCGTGACCCCGCAAGGCGCGCAGACGCTGGTGAACATCACCTCCGGCTTCGACGGCGAGAGCGGCGTCGCCGGCTTCGTCGAGCGGATCATCGCGCCGCGCAGGCTGCACCGCATCTACGGCAAGGAACTGGCCCGCCTCGACGCCTACGCCCGCGAGCAGCGCGCCGGTTAGCAGCGGTACGTCGGCTGGAGCAGGGCCCCGCCCTCACGCCGTACTCGACGGTCCACACCAGTTGTCAGTCATCAGCGATCAGCGATCAAGGAGAAGGAGTCAACCATGAAGATGCTCACCTTCAAGGCAACGACCCACGAAGCGAAGCCCGCCCGGATCGGCGCGCCGATCAGCGCGGCGGCCATGGAGTCCGTGATCGACGAGCCGGGGCCGGTCGAGGTCGAGACGATCGGCGCGGACTGGGAGGCGCCCATCACGGGACTGCTCAACATCAAGCACCCGAAGGCCGTTGCCGCGGGGATCACCGAACACAAGGAGCCCATCAAGATCTACGCCCACGTCGTGCGGCACCCCACGCGGGGTTTCTTCCTCGTCGACACCGGTGTCTCGCGGCGGCTGCTGGAGGACCCCGTCGGCGTGGGAGTCGGAATGATGCTGAGGAAATTCGGGGGCATCGAGAAGATGCGCCCTCAGCAGAGCACCGCGGAGATCATCGAAGCGGAGGGAGTCCCCCTGAACGGCGTCTTCATGACCCATCTCCACCTCGATCACGTCTCCGGCCTCCCGGACGTCCCCAAGGACGTCCCCCTCTACACCGGCGCCGACGAGGCGGAGGCATCGCTCTTCCTGAACCTGTTCGCCCAGGGGACGAACAACCACCTCCTGGCCGGACGCCCGCCGCTCGAGGAACTCCAGTTCACGAAGGACCCGGGCGGAAGGCTCGAAGGTGTCAACGACGTGTTCGGCGACGGCTCGTTCTTCGCGATCCTGACCCCGGGGCACACCACGGGACACGTCTCCTACCTCGCCCGCACCGCAACGGGTCCGGTGCTCATGACCGGTGACGTCAGCCACACGCGCTGGGGCTGGGACAACGGCGTCGAGCCCGGAACGTACATGCAGGAGCGCGCAGCCAGCATCAAGAGCCTGCTCGCCCTGAAGGCGCTCAGCGAGCGCCACCCGAACATGACGGTCAGGCTGGGCCATCAGGAGTAGGCAGGACTCCAGCGGCAGCATCCGGAAGAAACAGGCCCGTCAGACCAGACAGAACTCGTTGCCTTCCGGGTCTGCCATCACCACGTGATCCGGCCTGCCCTGCAACTCCTCCTCGCGGACCACGGTCGCGCCGGCAGCGACCAACCGCTCCACCGCCTCGACCACGCGCGGCCAGCGCACCTCCCACGGTGTTTCACGACCGCCACCGACCTGGACGTCGAGGTGCAGCCGGTTCTTCACCACCTTCGGCTCCGGCACCTTCAAGAAGGACAGGGCGGGGCCGGCGCCGTCCGGATCCGAGAGGTACGCCCCGTCATCCCACTCGTCCTCCGGAACCTCATGATGACGAAGCCACTCCTCCCAGCTCCCGAACCCTGCGGGCGCGGGCTTCTCCGCGTAGCCCAACGCCAGCGCCCAGAACGCGGCCAGTTCTGCCGGGAACGCGCAGTCGATCGTCAAGCTCCACTTGGTCGCCATGAGCCCTCCCCCGTCGGAGGAACGGACTGTACCGCCCGCCTCCGACACCTCCTGCCGCCGCCTCGCGCATCCCCTGCGGCCTGCCCACGGATTGCCGTCCCTGCGAGACAGTGCGCTCCGCCGGCCGCGTCGCCGAGCAGCGGCTCGCCCGAGCCACAGGAGACATGCCAGCAGGGGGACCGCCGCGTAGGTCGCCATGCCCACACTGGAGCCCAGCCCGTCCATGAGCGCGCCGAGGACGAGATAGCCGGTGCCGATGAGCGCCGACTCCACGAAGGTGATCATCGACAGCAGGCTCGCCCGGTGGCGTGACGGCACGGCCTCGTTGAACACGTTGTCCACGATCACGGCGGTGATCTCGGGAATCCCGACCAGGGCCAGGAACGCGGCGAGGGTGACCCAGACAAGGCCGAGACCGCTGAGACCGAGTGCAGCGGCGAGTGTCAGGAGAGACACCGGGACCATGACCCGGTACCCGATGCGTCGGTCCGCTCGGTCCGACAGCAGTGAAGTGAGCCCGCCGGCGAAGAATCCCGCGGATATGACCACACTGACCAGTGCGGTGCCGGCTCCCTGATCGGAGAGGGTCTTCTGCGTGAAAATGATGTACGGCGTCAACGTCGCGTGCATCAATCCGGACACCACGACAAGCGTCACGAGCGTCGGCGTGGCGACCCGAAGCATCGCCCGCCATGGCGTGGCGTCGCCGTGCCCCTCCCCCGCTCCGTCCTGCTCGTCCACCGCGTCGGCGCCGCGGATCTCGGGCACCCGTGACATCAGCACGGCCACGGCCAGGGCGAGGCACGCCGCCGAGCCGACGTAGACGGCTCCCCAGGAAATCCGCTGAAGTTGGCCGCCGAGGACGATGGCGGCTCCCGACGTGACCGTCCCGAGCATGGTGAACCGGGACTTGATCTTGACGTAGCCGGCCGTTGCGCCACGCCGCACGAGCAGGTCGTACAGGAGGGCGGTGTCCGCTCCGGACACACACGCCATGCCCACGCCCTGCCCGATGAACAGCGCCAGGAACACCCAGTAGGTGGAGGACGCCACCTGACCGAGCAGACAGCCGGCTATCAGCACCTGACCGATCACGAGAGCGGCACGCCTGCCGATACGGTCGGCGATGACTCCCGTCGGTAACTCCGCAAGTCCGCTGACCAGGTAGAGCAGCGTCTGGAGCAGGGCCACTTGCCCGGCGGAGAAGCCTCGCTCCTGGAGGAACAGCACGAATACACCGCGCTGGAACAGCGTGTTGGTGAGCACCGCGTAGACGTAGAACGGGCGCGCGACCCGCCGTGATGCCTGGTCGACCACAGCCGACCCGCTGAGGACCTCCGTGCTGCCGGTCATACTGCGGGCTCCCCGATGGCTCCGGTGATCACTGGTGTCGGGCCCAAGCCGCCGACCGGAACCTCCAGTCCCTACGTCGCCCAGACATCGCCCGCCGACCAACGATCTTCACACCAGGCGGGCCCCCAGCACCAGCACGCCCCGCGTCGTCCTGACCACCCGAGGAGACCCGGATCCTCACCTTCGCGCTGGGCGCGGCGGGGACCCTCTCCGAGCGGACGCCGGAGGACCCCGTGCCGCAGACTCCGTCGACTCGGCGCGACAGCGCTGTCGGCGGCCTTCCGTCCAAGGGCGAGCCCGAGGGGGAAGGCCGCCTGCTTCGCGGGTCGGGGAGCGCACAGGTCTGACCGACGACGAGTCGGCGTTCTCGTCGTGCCGCTCAGTTCCGCCCCGGCATGCGCCGACGCCACCACGCCAGAGCCGCGCCGATCAGCAGGATCCCCACCACGCCCGTGGCCGCCGACGCGGCGATCAGGACGGTGTTGCGCGTGCCGTCGGCGGAGTCGGCCGGCTGCAGGGCGTCGCTCACCTGGTTGAGAACGTCATGGCCACCGGTCGTGCCCTTCGCGAGCGGGCCTCGCGAACCCGGCACGGGCTCGGCCAGATAGGGGAAGGAGTCGCCGAACCTCTGGTCGTTGACGTCGACCGCGTCACCCAGGTCGTTCTTGGAACCGACCAGCTCCCCCTCGACGACCTGCAGTGCGATGTCCACGACGTCATCGGTGAGCCGGCGCCCATTCGGGAAGCCCGCCTGGTCGCCGTCGAGCACACCGAGCCGTTTCGGCGTGGCGGCCGGCTTGATCGAGGTGTTCAGGCGCAGCATCTCCGCCGGTCGCACGTTCGGCGGCTGGTTGAGGCCCTTGACGCCTTTGAGGAAGACATCGAGGAGATCATTGCGTGGTTCCGCGGGCGCCTTGATCTTGTAGACGGTCTCGATGAGCCTCGGAAGTTCCGGGTTGGTGACGTTCTTCAGGAACTGACCGTCGTTCCAGGGCGAGGACGCGTTGAACTTGTCCTTGTCCTTCAGCGGATTGACGACCTCGTTGACCAGCGGGTTGCCCAGACGTGAGACCTGCTCGTAGGAGCCCTGGGCGTTCCTTCGCTGGGTGGTCGACCAGATGCCGACGACCGGCTGGCTCTTCGACTCGGTGATCATGTCGGTGGGCAGTTGCAGGGCGACCGAGTTGACGTTGTAGCCCTTGAGGGTGTCGTTGCCGACCTCGGAGAGGTCCCCGCCGTACAGCAGATCGAACACGCGCAGGTCGAGGAAGAAGGGGTCGTCCGCCTGGCCCGCGAACGTCCGGGCGCCGTCGGCGAGCTTACGGACGGCCTGCCTGCGCAGGGTGCCGTAGTCCGGCATCGACGCCTTGCCGACGTTCGACGGAGCCACCGGCATGTCGTCGGCGAGCTTCGTCCTCGACACGACCTGCTGGTTGTGCAACTTGAACAGCTCGATGTCGTAGGTCTGCGTGACGTTCAGGTCCGGGTCGTCCAGGCCGGTGACCGGGCCCGTGTTGTAGAGGAAGGTCTTCTTGGACTTCGTGTGCGTCCTGAAGGTGTAGCGCAGCAGCAGTTCACCCTGAGCGTCACCATTGTTGTCGATGTGGATGTCGTACTGGGCGTCGTCCGCGAACGTGTAGAAGTTCGGGCCGCCCGCCGGATCCTCGAACGGGATCCAGTTCGCGATGATCGTCGTCGTCTCCGGACTGTCCGGACTGACGAAGGCGTACACGTCCGTGTTGTCGTACCGGGGCTGCCCCGAGATCAGCGGAGCCTCCCGGTGACTGGAGGCGGATGCCGCCCCCGGTCCCAGTGTGGCCACGCCGGCTGCTGCGAGTCCCCCCGCGGCCAGTGCACCCGCTATGAGGGTCGCGAGGCCCCTGTGCCCCGCGCCGCTCCTGGAGATAGGTGTCATACCGTCCGTCCTCCATGCCGACTTCCCTGACACCCGAGGATTCGGAACAGCCACCTCTGAGGATTGGTGAATATTGACTGATCTGCCGGATCTATCAGTTGATCTGTCGATAGGTATCGACTCCCCCTGGCGTCTCGCCTTCACCGATGACATGGCGGACGCTCCAGGATCCCGTCCATCGCCGCGTAGATGCGTCGCGCCCACTCCGCCTTCGTCTCGGCGCCGTCCGGGATACGGCCCCTGAGTGGGCGCGGGCGATGGAGGCCGCTGCGCGGACACCGGCGGGCGTCAGGCGCGAGTCGCGCCATCCGCAGACGACTCCCTGGACGTGCCGCGTCGCCTCTGGATGGGTGACGACCTGCTGATCGCGGCCCGCCACGCTGGTCGTCGGGGCCCGTACCCGTGACGCTGTTGCCGATGAGCATGGCCCCTGCGGGCCATGGCGGCACCAGGCTGCCGATCCTGGTGGGGAAGGCCGTGACACCGCCGATCCGGCCGACTGGCTCGGTGAGCACGCCGGGGTCGAGGTCGTGTGCCGGGACGGCTCGCTCGTCAACCTTGCGGGGAATCACCGAAGGCGCTCCATCAACGGTGCAGGTCAACGACAGCTTTCACCTCTGGCAGCGCCTGCCCCGCCCGGGTCGGCACGGCCGCGCACCGCGCCTGCGTGACCGCCGCCGCCAGCCGCCCGATGAGCCCGACGGCCGACAGACGACAGACGCGATCTCCGGTTTCGCCGACGTGGCGGTCCTGACGATCACCAGGAGAGAATGGTGCGTGGGGGGACTGTGAAGAAACGGGGGTAACTGTGCGCGCCGACGCGGAAGTTGGGGACTACGGGAACGGAACTCGGTTGCTGGGCCGCTCCGTCGAACTGGCCCGGTTCGACGCGCTGCTCGACCGTGCGGCAGTCGACGCGCGCGGCACGGCGCGAGGCGAGGAGTTCCCTGACAGCGGCCGTTCCCGGCTCGTCGACATCACCGGTGAGGCCGGTATCGGCAAGAGCCGACTGCTCGGCGAGGTCTGCGCACGGGCGCGTCGGCGCGGAATGACGGTCCTGCGCGGCAGAGCCACGGAGTACGAGCGGCAGGTGCCGTTCCAGGTGTTCACCGACGCGCTCGCCCACCTCGACCCGCACACCCTGGACGGCTTGCAGGAGACTGACGCGGTGGCGCCCCTCCTTCGGCGAAGCGGCGCGGTCGACCGTTTCGGACTGCACCGGTCCACGGCCGTCCTGCTCACCCGGCTCGCCGCCCCGTCCGGGCTGCTGCTGGCTCTCGACGACCTGCACTGGGCCGACTCGGCGTCACTGGAGCTGCTGGACCATCTCGTACGCCATCCCGTGCACGCCCCCGTCGTGCTGGCCGTGACACGCCGTGACCGCCAGAGCCCCGAGTCCCTCGCCGCCAGGCTCACCCGAGGACTCGACACCGGCACGGTCGTCAGACTCGGCCTGAGACCGCTGAGCGCACGCGACTGCGCCGAACTGGCGGGCCCCGGCCTGCCGCCCGCCGAGACGGCCGCGTTGTACGCCACGAGCGAGGGCAACCCGTTCTACTTCCTGACCCTCCTTCAGGCCCACCGCGAGGGTACGTCGCCCGAGCCCTCGGCGCCGCCCGGGCTCGGCGCCCTGCTGCTGGACGAACTGACCGTGCTCAACTCCTCCCAACGCGGCATCGCCGAGGCCGTGGCCGTACTGGGCGAGCACGCCACCCCGGCGATGGTGAGCCGGGTGACCGGCCGTTCCGGTACCGCGTTCACCGCTGACGTCCACGCTCTCACTCGCCGCGACCTGCTGCGCTCCGCCCCGCAGGGCCTGCTGACCCTGCGGCATCCGGTCGTGCGAACCCTCGTCCACGAGAGCACGCCCTTCTTGAGGCGCGTCGAGATCCACCGGCTCGCCGCGCAGGAACTGTTCCGCGCGGGCGCCTCCGCCGCAGAGCGGGCCCACCATGTGGAGAAGTCGCTGACCGCCTGGGACCCGGCAGCGGTGGCCGTGCTCGACGAGGCTGCCGCACGAACCGCCCGAACGGCCCCGGCAAGCAGCGCCCACTGGCTCGATGTGGCACTCCGCCACCTTCCGCACGCTCCCGAACACGACTCCCGGCGGCGTGAGTTGATCCTGAGGCGGGCTCGCGCCCTGGCCGCGTGCGGTGGCCTGCGGGAGAGCCGCGACCTGCTGCAGGAGCTGATCGCCACCCCGGGGCAGCCACCCGGTGGCCCGACCGCCGGCGAGGACCGGAGCCTCAGAGTGCGCGCGGTCGTCCTGTGTGCGCTGGTGGAGCGTCATCTGGGGCACTGCACCGAGGCTGTCGCGCTGTTGCGCCGCGAGCTGGCCCGCGGGCCCGCACCGGCCGACGTCGTCCGGCTCGGCCTGGAGCTCGGCTCGGCGGCGCCCCAGGACAGCGACACCTCGTACGCGCGGGTGCGCACCGAGGTCGAGGCCGCGCTCGCGGCGGCCCGCTCCACGGGGGACGAGGTCGGGGAGGCGGGCGTCCTCGCCGTCGCCGCCCTGGGAGAGGCGTACGAGGGCAACATGAGCGCGGCGCACGGACTCGCCCGGCAGGCCACCACCCTGGTCGACTCCCTGCCCGACAACGACCTCACCGCGCTGTGCGAACCACTGGCCCGGCTCAGCTGGGCGGAGGCGTTCCTGGAGCACTACCCGGACGCGGAGCGGCACGCGGAGCGCGGCCTCGACATCGCGCGCCGCAGCGGCCAGCTCTATGTCGTGCCCCATCTGCTGCTGTGCCTGTCCCATGTCCGGGTCCAGACCTGCCGGATCTCCTCGGCGCTGGAACTCGCCGACCAGGCCGAGGACATCGCCCGCGGGATCGGCAGCGACCAGTTGCTCGCGTTCGTGCTGGCGAGCAAGGCCGCGGCGCTCGTCGCCGGCTGCCCGCCGGGTGATCCGCGCGCCCTCGCCGTCGCCGAGGAGGCGGTGGCCGCCGCCGGTACCGGGGTCGACTGGTGGGCTTCCACGGCCTGGTGCATCTTCGGCTGGGCCGCGCTGATGGCCGGCGATCCGGTCCGCGCCCGGGACGCGATGCTCCGGGCGGGCGGCCCCGAACTGCAGCGGATCCAGCCCTCGATGCGACCGCTGTACCTGGAGATCCTGGTCACGTCCGCACTGGTGACGGGCAGACCCGAGGAGGCCCGCGGCTGGGCCGAGCGGGCGCGTAAGGAGGCGGAACAACTGGGGCTGCCGATGCAGCGGGCGTCCGCGCTGCGCAGCACCGCCCATCTGCCGCTGGCGCAGGGGGACATGGCAGCGGCGGCGGACCTGTTCGCGGAGGCCGCGGCGGAGAGCGCCCGCTGCGGAGCGGTCTTCTGGGAGGCCCACTCCCTGCTGCTCGGCGCCCCGCTGGAAGCGGCGGCGGGCCGTGGCCCGGGCGGCACGCACGCCTGGCTCAGGGGGCGCCGGCTCGCCGAGGCGGGCGGCAGCGGGATGCTGGTGAGCCTCGCCGACGCCACCCGTCCGCGCGGTGGCGGATCCGGGGCTCCGTACGATTCTCCGGACCGCGCCGAACTCGCCGAGCGGCTGGCAAACCTGACCGCCCGGGAGCGGGAGATAGCCGAACTGGTGGCGCAGGGGCTCACCAGCCAGGCCGTCGCGGACCGGCTCTACGTCAGCCGGCGTACCGTCGAGACCCATGTCTCCCGCATCTTCCGCAAGACGGGGGTCTCCTCGCGTACCGCCCTGGCCACGCTGATGGCCCGCCGCCGCACCGGGAGCCGTTTCGGGGACGCCCGCATGGAGCAGGACTGAGCGTGGCAGAGGCTGCCGGCGAGGACGAAGACGAAGCGGTAGGAGCCGTCGGAGCCGGCCTTGGTGGTGGTGCTCAGGGTGCCCGTGCTGCTGGTCTTGACCGTATTGAGGGTGGTGTAGGTGCTGCTGCCCTTCTTGCGGAACTGCAACCGCACCGGCTCCGGGGAGGCGTCGGCGGTCAGCTCGGCGGCACGCCTCCTGCAGGGGTAGCTGTATCCGTGAGATCCGTCGCCGCCCCGGGGTGCTCCGCTGCCTGGGCGGCCCCCGGAAGAACGAGCATCGAGAGGACGGTCGCTGCACGCGTGGACCCCGCGGAAGGGGCTCAGGGCGTGGGAGAGCCGAAAATGTCGTCGAGGTCGAAGCTGTGGTCGGGTGTCGGGTAGAGGTCCGTCGGCTCGTAGCCCGGTGTGGGGAGGTCGGCGGGGTCGGCGGTGGGCTTGCCGTCCGGGCTGCACACCTGCGGTGCGGAGGGCTCGGACAGTTCGTGGTCGGCGACCCGCTGCGACCGGAAGTCCACCGTGGCGCGACCCCAGAGGTCCTTGCCGCCGCCGACCTCGACCTCCTTGGGCAGTTCCTTGCTCATCAGCGGCTTGCCGACGGTGACCGAGACGAGGGCGCCCTCGCAGGGGCTGCGGTCCGTCGCGTAGAGGGACGCGGGCAGAGCGATCTTCCGCTCGGCGCTCGCGTCCACGTGGAGTTCGGTGCGTTTCACCCGGCGGATGTCGAAGTAGTAGTCGGGTCGCGTCCCGTCCGCGAGCCGATCGCCGTCGGGGCTGTTCGCGACGCCGTACACCAGCTTCCAGAACTCGACCTGCACGGTGATCTTCCGGCAGAGCGGGCCGTTGTACCCCGGCAGACTGACCACCTTCACCCCGTCGCCCTCGTAGTTCTCCTTGGGCGTGTCGATGAAGCGCCGAACCCAGTCCCCGGACTCCTCGGCCGTCCACGCCGTGTTGTCGTGGCAGCCGGACGCCTCGGTCGGATACGGGGGTGCGAGAGACGGGGTCGGCGAAGGGCTCGGCGAATCGGACCCGCCCGTGGCGCTCCCGGACGGATCCCCGTAAGGGGAGGCGCCCTGGGCGCTCGAACAACCCCCGGTGAACAGAACGGCCACGGCGAGGGCCGTGACGCCATGCCCGGCGGAATGTCTCGGCCCGGGTACGCGCCTCGGTACGTACCTCACTGGGCGAACCAGTTCCTGGCCTCCGCGGAGCTGAAGCCCCGCAGCACGACGAGGGCGAGGGCGATGCCCGGGAGGACCGAGACGCCGCCTCCCTGGAGCAGGCCCAGCACACCGATCAGCAGGCCCAGCGCCTCGATGACGATGACCGTGACACGTATCCCGTTCAACCGCTTGCCCGCGAGAACGCCGCACAGCAGGAGCGCCCCCGCGATCAGCAGCGACAACACCGCCACGAACCGGAGCAGCCCGACCCCCTCGTCCCGGCCGTGGTCCGCCGCGTCGCTCACCACGGCCAGCAACACGGCGCCGGCCGCCAGGTTCAGTACGGCCTGGACCCATACCCCCACCAGCGCCAGCCTGACATTCCTCGGCATCTGCGCTTTCCCGCCCGCTGTCGTCATGAACGCAAGGAAACGGCACAGGTGTCAGGGGCACGTCGGTAGAAATACAGACTCCACGTACGTATCCGCCGTCGCGGTCCCGCCGGACGACGGTCGAAGGTGGCAGGTGCCGGGCTGTCGCGGATCACTTCGGCAAGGGCTCTCACACCCGCCCGGTGTCATCGACGATGGCCGACACTCATGGCAAGGACCGTCGCAGTACTGCCGTGCGCTCACACGGACGGCCGCCGATGGATCCTCCCCTGCACCCACACACCGTAGCCCCGCGATCGCCGGGCAGTGGGGGCGAGGCCAAGGGGTGAGCCGACGTGATGCCGGCTCACCCCTGTCCCGAGTCGGTCCGGTCAGGTCACCGCGGGCTCGGGGGCAGCGGCCGTCTGCGTCAGACGGCCGGTGCGGTGCAGCCCGAAGAGGGAACCTGCGCACGCCACGCCGAGCACGAGCAGTGTCAGCCAGGGCAGCGCGGACATACCGGCCGACCGCGCTGCGTCCAGTGCCGCTCCGGTGAGCAGGTTGCCCACGGTGATGCCGACACCGCAGATGGTGTTGTAGAGCCCGTAGTGGGTGGCGACGAGCCGATTGCCGGAGAGGCGGACGATGGTGTCCATCTCGAAGGGGTACGCGATCATCGTGCCCAGTGCCAGGAGCAGCGCGGCCAGGGTGGGTGGCACGGCGGCGAGCAGCCACCGTCCCGGTCCCGCGTCAGGCACGGGTACGGCGGTGGCCGCGAGGAGCGGCAGGAACGCGAGGCCCATGCTCAGCAGCCCCCAGGTCAGGGCCTGTCCGGGGGCCAGACGCCGCTTGCACCACGCGGTCACCCGCGTCTGTCCGAGGATCGTGGCCAGCCCGGAGGCGGCGAACAGCAGCGCGACCGCCGCTGTCCCGGACTCCCCCTCGCCGCCCAGTCGTCGTACCTCCAGGGGAAGCGCCAGATAGACCTGGAAGGACAGGACGTACGAGCCGATCATGGCGGTGGCGAAGAGCAGGAAGGCACGGTTGCGCACCACGCCCCGCCACTGCGACAGCACGCTCTGGCTCGTGGCGGCGGCCGTCTCCGCGGCCTGCTCCGAGCGGCGGGCCGGGAGCGCCCGGATCTGCACGACGCTGAGCAGCGCGAAGATCGTGGCCGCCACGAGGCAGGTGACCCTGAAATCGACGCCGGTCAGCACCATCCCCACCAACGGGCCGAGGAGGATCCCCGCCTGGTAGAAGACGTTGAACAGGGCGAAGGCCTCCACTCGGCGCTCCCCCGCGTCGGCCGCGAGGTAGGCCCGGACGGCCGGGTTGAACAAGGCTCCCGCGAAGCCTGTGGCCGCCGAGGCCGCCAGCAGTCCCGGGACCGAGTCGACGAGGCCGAGGGCCGCGAAGCCCACGGTGCGCAGCACACAGCCCGCGACGATCAGGGGCTTGTAGCCGAGCCGGTCGGCGAGTGTGCCGCCGATGAGGAACATGCCCTGCTGGCTGAAGTTCCGCACGCCCAGGACGAGTCCGACCAGCCAGCCGGCCAGGCCGAGGGTCCCGGAGAGGTGCTGGGCCAGGTACGGCATCAGCATGTAGAAGCCGAGGTTGATCGTGAACTGGTTCAACAGGAGCAGTTGGACGCTCCGCTCGTACGAGCGGATCTGGGTGAGCGTGGCTTTCACTTCTCGCCGCCGCCTTCCCCAGCGGTCGTTCCGGCCGTCCGCGCCAGGGGGTCGCTCACCGTCGTGCAGCGGGTCCAGCGGGACACTTCTTTCTCCCCCGGACTGCCGATGACGTCCGGTTCAGCCGACGGGGTCACACCGAGCAGTCCGTGCTCGGCGCAGAACTGGTCGTCGTAGACGGTTTCCAGGTACCGCTGTGGTCCGTCCGGGAAAACCGCTGCGATGCGGGTGCTCCGGGAGGTGGTACGAGCCAGCCAGCCGGCCACCAGTGCGACCGCGCCGACGCTCCAGCCGCCGGTTGCGTAGTGTGAGGCGGCCAACTGGCGGCAGGCCCAGACGGATTCGGCCGGGGCCACCCAGTGGACCTCGCTGAAGTGCTCGTAGGCGACGTTGCGCGGATGGATGCTGGAGCCGAGGCCACGCATGAGGCGGGGCCGGGCGGGCTGGCCGAAGATGGTCGAGCCGATGGTGTCCACGCCCACCAGCCGCATCTCGGGGTGCAGTTGGCGGAGCACGCGGGAGATGCCGGCCGAGTGGCCTCCGGTGCCGACGCTGCACACGAGTACGTCGATGTGGCCCAGTTCCGAGGCGAGTTCATGGGCGAGAGGGGTGTAGGCGGCGACGTTGTCGGGGTTGCCGTACTGGTCGGGGCACCAGGCTCCGGGGTCTTCCGTGAGCCGTTCGGCGACGCGGTCTCGGCGTGCCTGCTGCCAGCCTCCGGTGGGGTGCGGTTCGGGCACCATGTCGACGGTGGCGCCGTAGGCGGTGAGCAACCGCTTCATCGACGGTTCGAGGCCGGGGTCGGTGACGAGGACGACGGGGTGGCCGTAGACCATCCCGGCGAGCGCCAGGCCGAGGCCCAGGGTGCCGCTGGTGGACTCGACGATCGGGTGCCCGGGCTGCAACTCACCGCGGGATCGGGCCCGTTCCACCATGTGCAGGGCGGGGCGGTCCTTGATTCCGC
Source organism: Streptomyces sp. NPDC005811 (assembly GCF_040630405.1). Classification (NCBI taxonomy): domain Bacteria; kingdom Bacillati; phylum Actinomycetota; class Actinomycetes; order Kitasatosporales; family Streptomycetaceae; genus Streptomyces; species Streptomyces sp. NPDC005811. The sequence continues at coordinate 60,836 of NZ_JBEXXK010000011.1, read as the reverse complement.
CGGGGTTGAAGCCTTCCAGCTTGGCCCAGAAGCCGCGGTCGGCCGGGGTGAAGGGCTGGGAGACGCGCAGCACGGGGGTGTTGCCGACGAGCCCCGGGAGGGCCGTCGCACCGGCAGGGATGAAGTCACTGCTGGCAAGGGAGTACATGGTCTTCGCTCTCGTTCGTGTGTGACGCGTACGGACGCTCATCTCGCGCGTGGCCGGGCCTGGCGCGCGGCGGATCGGTCGGGCAGACCCGCGAAGGGGCGTCTATATGCGCCGGCGGCAGGTGACAGCGAGAGCGGACCGGCCGCCGCCGGGAAGCCGTGTTCGGGCCCTGTCAGGGAGCGTTTCCTCGGGGATCCTTGTGGCATCCGTCAGCGACACCGGTGTGGCTGTGTCTTGCACGATCCGGACGGACGACGGGGAGACGACCGCCGGACCGAGGCGGGAAACGTGACAGTCGTCGGACTCGGAGGCGGCGAGGAATCCGGCGCCCGAGTGCTCTCCATGCCACGGAACCGCCCTCGACCCGGCGGTCGAGCGATCATGCGGCTGCTCCGCCGGATGGGGTCGATCGCCCGGGCAGACCAGCAGCACCAAGAGAAGGGCGTACAGCGTGCCCCGAACGAGGTGGCTCGTCCGAAGCAGACGTGCGGCTGAGGCACGGGCAGGAGTGGGCGGCACGGGTCCTCCGCATGACGGTCACTGCCTTTGCCGGAAAGTTCTCGGCAGAAGCAAGGATCAGGTGGGGGGGTGAGGGCTCAAGCCGTCGACCGTCCCCGCGCCATCCCGTGGAGGCCGTGCGCAGGAGGTCAGACGCCGTGATCCGGGAACCGGCACGAAGACGTGCCGACGGATCGGAAGGCTCTGACCTAGATACGAAGCACCGCAGCTTCCGCCGTGAGAGTTATGGGCGCAGCGCAGTCTCCTGGCACGGCACGACGCATCTGCAAGGAACCCGGCACTTCCGCGCTGTTCTCCGGGGCCAGCGGCGATACACAGGGCAGGGCTACAACGGGGCCCTGTGGGGGCTGTCCCAGCACGCAATCGGCACCGGCGTGATGCTGTCCGTGCCCGGCATGGCCCTCAAGGCCCTCGCCCACGCGTTGCGCCGGCATGGCGCAAGCAAAGCTTTCCCGCCCGGCATTGGGCTCAAAGTGAACGCCGATCGACGGGGTGTCTGCACCGGCGGTGAGGTGACTCACCGTGTCCTCGGGGCTGCCGGCGTGCAGGTACAGCACACCGAGCAGGAGAAGGCCCAGACTCAGCACACGCCACAGAGCCGCTGATGAGCGGATCCTCTGCGCGTGGGAGGGAGTGCGGGCCGTGATCACACCGTGATCGTAGACCCGGGCGGGGCAGTCCGCGCGACTGTCTGCCGGGGACAGCGCGTGAACAAGCCATTCGAGGGAGCGGCGCCATCGTACGGTGTGCACCTGGCCCGTTCCACGCCTCGGCCGACCTCCGGGCTCGGGGCAATCGCAATCGCGATTCATCCGTCACGCCAACCGAGTTCGATCAGGAGGTTCTTGGCGACTTCGGCGACTTCGGCGTCGGCGACGACGTAGTAGCGGGAGGCGACGATCTGGCTTCGGGGCGCGAAATCGCGACGGCCGCCGGTGAGGGGGCGTGGCAAGCTCCGGAGCCGGCTCCGGCCAGAACAGCCCGAGCACGGTCTCGACCATCCGCAGGTCCGAGCCGATGATCGCGGTCTGTTCGACGGAGAACTCGCTGTGGGAAAGGAAGTCCACCGGCACCCTCGTAGGGCCGCTCGCCGTTCTCGCCTGTGGCTCCGGGCCTCTGGCGGGTGGCGGTCGTGCCCCGATGCCGCGGAGACTGCCCCCGGAACGGGACTGAGGCCGTGCATCCCGAGCAGGCCCAGCAGCGGAGCGCACACGAGCAGCACGAGGGACCGCGACGCAGTGTGCGGCCGGATGAGCCGTCGGTGGCGGGTCGGAGGAGTCAGTGGCCGGCCGTCTACTATGGGCCTGCGTATTCGGCGGCGAAAGGGAGTCGGGGCCATGCGGCGGCTGGGGGATCTTGAGGCCGAGATCATGGACCGGCTCTGGAGCTGGCAGCGTCCGGCGACGGTGCGCGAGATAGTCGACGACATCAACGAGACTCGCCCCGTCGCCTACACCACCGTGATGACGGTGACCAACATCCTGTACACCAAAGGCTGGCTGCTGCGCGCCAAGCAGAGCCGGGCCTGGCTGTACACCCCGGTCCGCAGCCGGGAGGCGTACGCCGCCGCGCTCATGGAGGACGGTTTGGGAGCGAGCCAGGACCGGCCGGCCGCGCTGGTCCACTTCGTCGAGAACATGTCCGCCGACGAGGTCGCCGCCCTGCGCAAGGCCCTGCGGAACGTGAGCCGGCAGGCCAGGGCGAATCGGTGAACCCGGCACCCGCCCTGGTCGGATACACGGCAGCGGTGGGGTTCGTCGCCCCGGGTCTGCTGCTGCGCAGCAGCTGGCCACACCGGGCTCCCGCCCTGGCGGCGGTGGTGTGGCATGCCCTGGCGGTCTCGTTCTCCCTCGCGATCGCGCTCACTGCGGCAAGTCTGGCGATGCCGACCGAGCACCTGCACGCGGGGCTGGTCGGACTGCTGCACACGTGCGGGTTGGACGAGGGCGCTCGTCGGCCCGACCCCGACCCCGACACCGCCGACCGCCTGGCCGTCGGCGTCCCCGCCGTCCTCGGGGTCGCCGTCGTCGCAAGCTTCGCCTTCCATCTCCTACGGGCCCGCCGGGCGCGCACTCGGCACCGGGCGGCTGTCGATCTGGTGGGGCGTCACTCGACCCGCCTGTGCGCCACCGTCCTTCCCTACGACGTCCCCACCGTGTACTGCCTGCCCGGCCGCGGACCCCGGGTCGTGATCAGTGAGGCGGCCGTGCGTCGGTTGACGCCCGAGCAGCTCAGCGCTGTGCTGGAACACGAGCAGGCCCATATCTCGGGCCGTCACCACCTTGCCCTGGCCGCTGCGGAGGCGTTCCATTCGGTCTTCCGCCGGTTGCCGCTCGCCCGCCACCTCCGGGAGCAGACGGCGCTGCTGGTGGAGATGATCGCCGACGACCGGGCGTTGCGCCGTCACTCCCGCGACGTGCTCGCCACGGCCATGTACGAAATGGCGGCGGCCCGCGCCCCGAAGGGCGCCCTGGCCGCCGGCGGGCAGTCGGTGCTCATCCGTCTGAAGCGAGTGCTCGGTCCGCCCGCGGCTCCGCATCCCGCTCTGTGGGGGGCCATGGCCGCCCTGGCCATGGCCGCTCCTCTGCTTCCGCTGCTCGTCGCCTGCCCGCCCGGCCTCGGCTGACCGGATCCGTGCCCCTGCGTGCCGCAGAGAACCGGGCGGGCGAGGCATGGCAACTGGCACTGCCACCTTGCCAAGAGGCGGCACTGAGCCACGGCTCCCGCAGTACAGCGGCAGCCTCGAATCCACGGAACACCTCAATTCCTCTGTCCGTTCCGGACCTCCGCCTCCCCGACAGCAGCATGCCGGAAGTTATTGCAATCCTTTTGCACCTGAGTATCGAATGCCGGGGAGGATGGATCACGACATCGAGCACGACCCCGATCAAGGACACCACCATGACCGTTGCCTCCCAGCCGAAGCCCGGCCTTGTCCGGCGGATACGGGGAGCCCTCACACCCCGCGAATGGGCCCGGGCGGGCGGCCTCGCAGCGGCGATCCTCGCTCTGCACGTCATCGGCTGGGGCACGCTGCTGCTGGTCGTGGTGCCGCAGCATTTCGACCTGGGCGGAGGGCAAGGCGCTTTCGGGGTCGGCCTCGGCGTCACCGCGTACGTGCTGGGCATGCGGCACGCCTTCGACGCGGACCACATCGCCGCGATCGACAACACCACCCGCAAGCTCATCGCCGACGGCCAGCGCCCGCTCTCCGTCGGCTTCTTCTTCTCGCTCGGTCACTCCTCGGTCGTCTTCCTGCTCGCCCTGTTCTTCGCGCTCGGCGTGCGCTCGCTCGCCGGGCCGGTGCAGGACGGCGGCTCCGCGCTGCACCAGACCCTGGGCTTCATCGGTACGTCCGTATCCGGTGTGTTCCTCTACCTCATCGCGGCCTTCAACCTCGTCGCCCTCGCGGGAATCCTGAAGGTCTTCCGCCGGATGCGGTCCGGCGGCCACACCGAGGCCGACCTCGAGGCCCAGCTCAACGCCGGCGGGGGTGTGATGACCCGGATCCTCGGCCGGGCCACCCGCGCCGTGGGCAAGCCCTGGCACATGTACCCACTGGGCTTCCTGTTCGGCCTCGGCTTCGACACGGCCACCGAGGTCTCGCTGCTGTTCCTGGCGGCGGGCGCGGCAGGCGCCGGGATTCCCTGGTACGCGATCCTGTGCCTGCCGGTACTGTTCGCAGCCGGGATGAGCCTGCTGGACACGATCGACGGCTCGTTCATGAACTTCGCGTACTCCTGGGCCTTCTCCAACCCGGTCCGCAAGGTCTACTACAACATCACCATCACCGGCCTGTCGGTCGCCGCCGCGCTGATCATCGGCACGGTCGAACTCCTGTCGATCGCAGCGGAGAAGCTCTCCCTGCACGGCGCCTTCTGGGACTGGGTCGGGGGCATCGACCTCAACAGCGTCGGCTACGCCGTCGTCCTGCTGTTCGTCGTCACCTGGGCAGCCGCCCTCCTGATCTGGCGGTACGGCCGGATCGAGGAGAAGTGGGCGCTCGCCCCACAGGTCGCGGGCGACTGATCCACTCGCACGGGAGAGCTGGTGAGCCGCAGCCACTCCAGATGGCCTCGGCCTGATGAGCGCCGAACCGCCGTGCTGCACCGTTTTTCGCAAGGACGGCTTCGGCACTACCGACGACGAGGACGGCGGGAGTCGACCCCTTCGGCGGGGTTCGCGAGACGGGCCGGCAGGTACGTCCAGCGCGCTCAGCCGCTTGTCCCCTGATCGCCGTGCCAGCAGCAGTACGTCCGTCCGGAGTGGCCCGCTGTCGCCGCGATGACTTCGCGGCCATTGGCGCCGATGACCTCCCACGCGCTGGGCGTGCCCGCAGAGTTGGGCAAGGCAGCGGCCCGCTCATCGGGTGCCGAACATGATCGGCCAGCCGGCCTGGGCGGGCCGACCGGCGGCCGCGGGGCGCAGAGGCCGCGGACGCCGGACGGCGACGAGCGGCACTCAGGCCTGGTAGGCGACGTTCGCCATCATCCCGGCCTCGCCGTGGTAGGCGTTGTGGCAGTGCAGCATCCACTGGCCGGGGTTGTCGGCGTCGAAGAAGACGGACAGCCTCTTCTTGGGAAGCACGATCGCGGTGTCCTTGCGCGGCCCGGAGTCGCCGATCTGGTACGTGTGGCCGTGCAGGTGCATCGGATGCCACATGGTGGTGTCGTTCACGAAGTCGAGCCGTACACGCCGGCCCTTCTCGATGAGGATGGGGTTCGCCTCGGGGTCCGCCATGTCGAACGGCTTGCCGTTGATGGCCCAGTTGTACTTGTCCATGCCGCCGGTCAGCTTGATCTGGTGGGTGACGTCGGTCTTGGCGGACTCCAGGCGCACGTCGGCCGCGGCGCGCAGCTGGGACGCCGTCATGATCATGCCGTTGAGTTCCTTCGGACGGACCGTCGCGGACGGCCTGCCTCCCGATCCCGTGCGGACCAGGGCGAGGCCGTTCGCGTCCTTGCCCTCGGCCAGGGCGACGAGGGGGTAGACACCGTCGCCGAGGGTGACGAGGACGTCGTAGCGCTCCCCCATGCCGACCAGGAGGGCGTCGACCTCCTGGTGCTGGACCGGGAATCCGTCGGTGTGGGTGATGGTCAGCCTGTGGCCGCCGAGCGCGACCCGGTAGGCGGTGTCCCCGCCCGCGTTGATGATGCGCAGGCGCACCTTCTTGCCGGGCTTGCCGGTGTACACGTCCGGGTCGGTCGCGATCCGGCCGTTGATCAGGTGATGCGGGTATTTCACGTCGCCGGCGTCTCCGCCGAGCAGCTCGCTCTCGGCGCCCATGAGAATGAACTTCGTCGACATGCCGCCCGGCGATGAGGCGGAGGGGGACGTGGAGCCGCTCCCCATGTCCATCCCGCCCATGTCCATCCCGCCCATGTCCATGTCCCCCATGTCGTGGCCGTCCATGCCGCCCATGCCCTGCTCGAGCTCGGCGAAGACCTCGTCGGGGGTGCCGGTGACGCCGTCGACCCAGTCGTCGAGGAGGACGACCCACTCGTCGTCGTAGGCGAGGGTCTCCTTGGGGTCCTCGACGATCAGTGGGGCGTACAGGGCGCGATCGAGCTGGACGCCGACGTGGGGGTGGAAGAAGTACGTGCCCGGGGCGTCGGCGATGAACCGGTAGGTGAAGGTGGAACCGGCCCGGACGGCGGTCTGGGTGGCGGGCGGCACTCCGTCCATGTCATTGCGCAGGGCGATGCCGTGCCAGTGAATCGACGTGGCCGTCTTGCCGGGGAGCTGGTTGGACAGCTCGGCCACCAGGGTGTCGCCGACGGAGAGCCGTACCTCCCTGCCCGGGGCGTTTCCGTCGAAGGCCCAGGTCTTCGGCATGATGCCGCCGCCCAGGTCGATCATCGCGGATGCGGCTGTCAGGGTGACCTTCTGCCGTCGGCCGGTGCTGGTCCGCCTCTTCTCTGTGGCGGCGACCGCGGACCCGGCCGGGTCGACGAGGGCGCTTCCGCTGCCGGAGCCCCCGCTACAGGCGGTGAGCGCGCCGGCCCCGGCGACTCCGAGACCTGCGAGCAGGACGGAACGGCGGTTGATGCTGTTCATGATGTGGGTGTCCTCTGTGTCGTACTGCCGATGCGGTCGCGAAGGGACGGCACATCGCGCGCCGTCCGGCGCGGCTATATGCGCAGTTGCGAGAGGACGGTCAGGTCCGGCGGAGCCCGCCCGACCGCGGCACGAGGTGCGCTCACGGCCACCGCCGACCGGAGGCTGGTCAGCGGCTCGAACACGCCATGACCGGGTACGGCGAGCTGGACGGAGGAGAGGCTCCCCGACGAGCAGTGCTGCATGCCGGGCATGCAGCACCCGCCCATCGCGGCGTTGTCCGGGACGGCGTCCGAGATGGACGGCGCTGTGGCGTCCGGCGTCATGCCGGTGTCCTGACGGGCCCCCGGCATGGCATGCCCGCCGTGAACCGAACCCGGCATCATGGGGCCGGCCTGGGCGGCACGGGGCATGGACGACGAGGCTCCCGTCGCGGACGTCTCATGGTGGACGAGCACGGCCAGCGCGACGCACAGGATGAGGAACACCCCGTACGCCCACCGGACGGCCGAGCCGCCCTGAGCTGTCCGTCGTATCGCCATGAGCTCCATCCGTGTGCCGTGGTGGCCGATCACCGGAGTACCGCATCTTACCCCCTGGGGGTACCTGACCGCTCTCTTTCCCCGCACCTGAACAGCCTCCGACCCAGCAACGTACTAAGGACCCTAGGAGATGGCGCCCACGCGTCGCACCAGAGGGCACACCCTGCGACAGGCGGAGTCCGCGGCGCGGATCGGGCGTGCTCGGACGTTCGGGAAGGTGAAGATGGGAACTCTCGCGCTCAGTTGGGCCATTGCGTCAGTCGCCGCCCTCGTGGCCGCAGTCAGCGCGGTCCGGGTCGCCACCACCAGCGGCGAGGACCGCTTCGCGGCGGGGGGCGATCTACTGATGGGCCTGTGCATGGCCGCCATGACACTGCCCGCGACAGTCGCGTGGTACGCGGGCTACGGCATCTGGTGGGCGGTGGCGTTCGGCACGCTCGGACTCGGCGGCGTGGCGATGGCGGTCAAGCGCACCCGCACGCACGGGTGGAAGCACGGCCGCCACTGGGTGCACCTCATCATCGGGAGCGCAGGCATGGTGATCATGACGCTCGCCATGACGAGCACGTCATCCGGACCGGTGCTGGCCCTGGGCGGCTCGTCCATGGCCCACATGCCGGGGATGGAGAACATGGCGAGCACGACGGCCTCCGACCAGATGGCGGGCATGGAGTCCACGCGTGGAATGGAGGGGATGGAGTCCATGGAGGGGATGGGCTCCATGCGCGGGATGGACATGCCCGGCATGACGAAAGCCGCGGCCGACACCGGCTCGTCCTCGGTGTGGCGGTTCGTGCTCGTGGCGCTTGCCGTGTACTTCCTGCTGTCGATCGGCGCATCCGTGTGGGCGAGGGTGCGGGGCACCGACCGGGCCGGACGAAGCTCCGACTCACGATTCAGCTGGGGGCGCTGGCTGCTCGCGATGCCGGACACGGTGTTCGTCTTCCTGGCGTCACTGACGATCTCGGTGTGGGACCGGACCAGGATGGCGCAGCGGTCGGGCCATGGCCGGCGCCGCAAGCTCGGAGCCGCTCCCGACGCGGCCCTTGCCGCCCATCTCGGCATGGGCGGGACCATGTCCGCGATGCTGCTGATGATGGTTGCGTGAGAGCCGGACACGCCTGGGGGTGAAATGTCGACCTCGCCGTCGATGTCGTGGACATCACGCACGAGAACCCCGTGTCGGCCAGTGCTCAGTGTTGCGGCAGGGTCTGCTCCGCCCAGATCACCTTGCCCTGAGGCGTGTACCGGGTTCCCCAGCGCTCGGTCAGTTGCGACACCAGGAACAGTCCCCGGCCGCCTTCGTCGGTCGTGGCGGCGTAGCGCAGGTGGGGCGAGGTGCTGCTGCCGTCGGTCACCTCGCAGATCAGCGTGCGATCGTAGATCAGTCGCATGTGGATCGGCTCGCAGCCGTAGCGCACGGCGTTGGTGACGAGCTCGCTCAGGACGAGTTCCATGGTGAAGCCCAGCTCGGACAGCCCCCATGCGTCGAGTTTGCCGGTCGCCGCGGTGCGTACCCCCGCGACGGCTGCCGGATCGGCGGGCACGTCCCACTCGGCGATCCGGTCCGGCCGCACCGCGTGGGTGCGGGCGATGAGCAGAGCGACGTCATCCGTGGGGCGTTCGGGCAGCAGCGCTCCCAGCACGGCCTCGCAGCTCTCCTCCGGCGCGCGCTCGGGGTGACCCGCCAGGGCCTTGCGCAGGAGTTCCATTCCCTCGTCGAGGTCGCGGGTCCGGTCCTCGATGAGGCCGTCGGTGTACAGCACGAGCTGGGATCCTTCGGCGATGTCCAGGTCAGCGGCCTGGAAGGGCATGCCGCCGAGACCCAGGGGTGGCCCTGGTGGGAGCTCGGGGAAGGTGACGTCCCCGTCGGGATGGACCACCGCGGGAGCCGGATGTCCCGCGCGGGCCATGGTGCAGCGGCGCGTGGTGGGGTCGTAGATCGCGTACAGACAGCTGGCGCCCACGACGGCGGCGGGGCTCTCCGTGCACGCCTCGTCCTGGTCGATGCGCCCGACCAGGTCGTCCAGATGACCCAGGAGTTCGTCGGGGGGCAGATCGAGCGTGGAGAAGTTGTGCACCGCGGTCCGCAGCCGCCCCATGGTCGCGGCGGCGTGCAGACCGTGGCCGACGACGTCACCGACGACGAGGGCCACGCGGCTGCCCGGCAGGGGAATCACATCGAACCAGTCCCCGCTCACACCCGACTGGGCCGGGAGGTACCGGTAGCCGACGTCGAGGGCGCTCTGCTCGGGCAGGCCTCGCGGCAGCAGGCTGCGCTGGAGCGTGACCGCGAGGGCGTGCTCCCGCGTGTACCGGCGGGCGTTGTCGATGCTGACCGCGGCACGCGCCACCAGCTCCTCCGCCAGCGAGAGCTCCTCCTGGTCGAAGGGGTCGTGCTCCTCGGCGCGCCAGAAGTTGACCATGCCCAGGACGACACCGCGGGCCTGGATCGGAGCCGCGATGAGGGAATGGATGCCGTAGTCCATGATGAGGCCGGTGCGCTCCGGGTCCTGCAGATGCCATCCCGTCGCGGTGGACAGGTCGGTCACCAGTTCCGAGCGGCCGGTGCCGTAGCCGCGCGCCTGGGGCGTGGACGGGACGAAGTCGATCAGCCGGCCCTTCTCGTAGAGCGGCTGGTCGTCGCGGACACCGCAGACCGCGACGCGTCTCATGCCCTTCGCCGTGCTCGCCGGTTCCTCGCCGTGCAATACGGCGTCGGCCAGGTCCACGGTGACGAAGTCGGCGAAACGGGGGACGGCGATACGGGCGAGTTCGTCGGCCGTCCGGACCACGTCCAGGGTGGTGCCGATGCCCAGTCCGGCGTCGTAGAGGAGCTTCAGCCGCTCCCCCGTGATCGCCGCCCGGCCGGCCGCGGCCCGCAGCTCCGTGGAGTCGCGCAGCGTCACCACGGTGCCCTTGGGTCCTCCGCCGCCGTCCGTGGGCCTCTGGTTGACCACCAGCAGCCGTGGTCCGGCCACCTGCACCTCGTCATTCGCCTCGCGGCCGGACCGGAGCAGCGACATCATCTCCGGTTCGAGGGCCGGCATCCGGGACACATGCTGGCCCTCCGCGTCCGGGGGCAGCTCCAGGAGCCGCCTGGCCTCGTCGTTCGCCAGCAGCAGCCGTCCCTCGTCGTTGACGATGAGTACCCCTTCGCGCACGGAGTGCAGCACGGCGTCGTGGTGCTCGTACATGCGGGTCATCTCGTTCGGGGCGAGGCTGTGGGTCTGCCGTCGCAGCCGCCGGCTCACCAGCACCGTGGCGGCGGTGGCCGCGGCGAGGGCGACCGCCCCGGCGGTGAGGATGATCGGTATCTGCCGCTCCACCAGACCGGTCACGTTCTTGACCTTCAGCCCGGCGGAGACGAGGGCCACCACGTGGCTCCGGGTGTCCCGGATCGGCACCGTCGCCTGGACTTCCTCACCGAGGGGGCCGTGCACGCTCTCGGTGTAGACCTTGCCCGCCAGCGACGGCTCGATCTTTCCCACGAACCGCTTCCCGATCCGGTCCGGCAGGGGGTGGGTGTAGCGGATCCCCTTCGTGTCCATCACGACGACGAAGTCGACGCCCGCGGCCTTGCGTCCGGCCTCGGTCAGCGGCTGCAGGATCTTCGAGGGATCGGGCGCTCGCAGTGCCGACAGCACACCCGGGGAGTGCGCGAACGTCTGCGCCACGGCGATGGATCTCCGTTTGGCCTCGGCGTTCGTGTGCCGCTGCGACTGCAGGACCAGGGCGAAGACGGCGAAGGCCACGAGCAGCACCACCAGCGCCACCTGCATGAGGAACATCTGCCCCGCGACACTCCGCGTGTTCTTCCGTATCGGTGCCCATAGCCGCGATATGCGCCGGAATCGGGCAAAGCGGTCATCCATCCGGCATTTCTAGCACTGGTTACCCCCCTCCGTCACGGGCCCGCCTCCGAACCGTCCCTGTCCGCACCGCCGCTTCACCGCCCCTGGCACCCCACGAACCACTTGAGGCAACAAACGCCACGGAAGCACCAAGGGCTCCGTGAGCGGTCCGCCCCGTTCTACGCCCGGGCATGGGTGGCCTCGTCGACGAGGCCCTGGAGGCAGGCCGATCGACGGCGGCCCAGTTCGGCGTGATCGGCGTCGTCGTATCCCGCCGCCTGCTGGTAGTCGGCGAGAGCCTGCTGCCAGGAGCCGCGTGACTGGTGCAGCTGCCCCCGGTGGAGAAACGCGGCCGCGTCGGTCCGGACGGTCAGGTATCGGTCGGCGTCCCGGAGCGCCTGGGCCACGTCCTCCATGGCGAACAGGGTGGTACTGCGGTTCTTCAGAGCGGCGGGATGGGACGGGTCGCGCACCAGTGCCCTGGAGAAGTCCGCCAGGGCGGCCTCCAGATCGCCCGAGGACAGGTTCACCAGCCCGCGTATGCAGAGCAGGTCGGGATGGTCGGGTTCGGTGCGCAGCGCCGCGTCGGCATCCTGAGCCGCCTCGGCCGGCCTGCCCGACCGGTAGTGCAGCGCCGCACGGTTCAGCCTGGCGCGGGCGTACGCCGGGTCGAGTTCCAGTGCGAGCGTGTACTCGTCCAGGGCCCGCTCGCTGTCGTGCCCGGCCGCGCAGGCCAGCCCGGCGTTGAAGTGCATCTCCGGGGTGGGCGGGCCGACTTGGATCGCCATGCGGTAGTCCGCCAGGGCCGCGCGGTGGTCGCCGCGTGCGCGGTGGGCGTTGCCGCGCTCCATGTACAGATCGGCGCTGAACGGTTCCAGGGCGATCGCCTCGGTGTACGAGGCGACGGCGAGGTCCGCGCGCTTCGACGCCAGGTGCGCCTTGGACAGGTTCTGCAGGAGGATCGGGGCCTCGGCCCGGAAGCGCTCCGGGCACAGCCGGCGCAGGTCGGCCAGCCCTTCCTGTTCCAGGCGGATCGCCTCGTCCGTGCGCCCGGCGCGGGCGGCGAGCAGCGCCCGAAAGTTCTTGTCGACGAAGATGCGGTTGCAGGTCTCGCCGGGACCTTGCGGCGCGCTGTCCAGGAACGCGATGGCCTGTGCCATGTGCTGCGCGGCCTTCGCCAGATCACGCTGCTCCGGCGGGCGTAGCCGGGCTTGGATGACACCCAGCGCATAGCTGCAGATCATGCCCATGCGGGGGTCGTCGGTGGTGGAGAGCCTGACCGTGCAGAACGCCTCGGCGTCATCGAGGCGTCCGAGGTGCATCAGCGAGTAGACGGTGGTCGAGCAGAGGGTGCGTGCCGTGGCGAGGTCGCCGTGCGTCGCGTACCGGGCGGCGGTGCGTGCGGTGTGCAGCGAGGCCTCGTAGAACCCGACCGTCAGGTAGTGCTCCGCCGCCGCGGTGAACGCGCGCGCGACGACGTCGGGGGATGCCGTGCTGTGCTCGAGATGGTGCAGCACGCTGCCGAGGTCGAGGGAGCGCTGCTTCCTGGCCGTCAACTCCTCGGCCCGGACGAGGTGTTCCTCGGGCGTCAGGTCTGCCGCCGCCCGTTCGGAGCGGGCTTCGGCACCGTCGTTCTCGTCGTCCCGTACCACCTCCAGCAGGTCCGGGTCCGCTCGCAGACTCAGGATGTCCAGGAATTCCCGCTGGAGCGGATCCGCCGATGCCGTGTTGGTGAACTCCAGCTTCAGCGGCGGGGCGCCGTCCAGCCGCGACCGCCAGCGCAGGACGAGACTGGCCAGGCCGTGTGCCAGCCATGTGGTGCGGTTGAGCATGAACGGGATCGCGGCCGGCTTGCCCAGAGCTTCGGCGAGGTCGGGGCAGAGGTCCAGGACGTCGGTGTGGGTGTCCGGAGCCAGAGTCACGACACAGAGGGCGAATTCCCGCACCAGGTCGGGGCTGTCCCGGCAGATGTCGGGCAGCAGCTGCCGCATCAGGTTGTTGCAGCCCACGTAGGGGTAGCGCCCGAAGGCGTGGCAGTCGACGGCGACGGTGCGCGCGGCGGGCATAACTGTCTCCTGGTGAGAGACGTGATGCCGCCCCGAGTACGGAGGCGGCATCACGTCGGCGGGGTCAGATGACGCAGATCGAGGGCGTGAGGGTGGCCTCACCGGTCTGCTCCGGGACCGCCACGGCCAGGGTGGTGGTGCTGGCGGAGACGGCCTGCCCGCTCGACACGGCGGTCGTGGTGTACGGCGCTGTGGGCGCGTCGGCGGCAGCGGCGGGGTGGGTCGCACCCACGACGGCGGCGACCGATGCTCCGATGACTCCGGCGATGGCAGGTGACTTGACGCGGTTCATGCCGTGTTCCTTACAAGTGAACTGATCTGTGATCAGGGGCAGTTGGCTGTGCTGAGATCGTGTCAGGAGTGATCGGCCGTTTCGGCTGCTGCGGCCGGTGAGCGGCTAAGTACAGGGAAACGGGACGCGAACCGTCGTGTCAGAGGGAGCCGGTGAGTGAGGCGGTGACGAGTTCGGTGCGGGAGCGTTTACCGGTGCGGGCGAGCAGCCGCGACAGTCGTCGGGCGGCCGCGTCCTCGGTGAGGCGCAGGACGGCGGCGATCTGGGGAGTGGTGAGTTGCTCGGCGAGCAGGGTGGCGAGCAGGCGGTCGTTCTCCGTGGTGGCCTGCTTGCGGCTGGGGACGGTGAGTCCGGCCTCGCGTAGCGCGGTCCTGGTGTGGAAGCGCCACAGGGCGGCGCCGGTCAGGTCGAACAGTTCGTAGGCCTCGTGCAGGAGCGTGGCCGGGACCGCGCCCGCCGTGGCTGCGGCCACCAGGGTGGTCGCCGTCTCGAACGGCAGGCCCCGCAGGCGGGCGAGGTCCACCGCCTCGTGCAGGTCGCGGCGGGCGGTGTCGGGTGCTTCTCGTCGGCGGACGCGGGCCGAGGCCAGCAGGTACAACAGGTGGGAGCGGTCGGTTCCCGTCCGGTGGGCGATGTGCTCCAGATGTCGCAGGCAGGCCGTCGCCTCGCGGTCGCGACCCGTTCGGGCTGTCACCTCTGCCAGCTGGGCCCACAGTTCGTCGGTGCCGTAGATCTGGTCGTGCGCCTGTGCGCTGTCCAGCCCGCTGCACAGGGTCCTCTCCGCCTGGTCCGCACGGCCGAGAGTCATGAGCAGTTCGGCCTCCGAGGCGTGCAATGCGCACTGCGGCGGGCTGCCGTCAGGGCCGCGCAGGTCCTGCACGAGGTGAAGGGCGCTGGTGACGCGTCCCTGGGCGAGGAGGATGGCCGCTGTCCGCGCGGGAAGCAGGGAACTGTCCGCCACCGGGGTGGACTGGATGTCGTGGGCGGCGAGGAGCCGGCGGGCTGATTCGAGTGCCAGGTCCCACCTGCCCGTGAGGTGATGGTGGAGGAACTGGCTGAGCGGTGGCAGCACGTGCACGGTCAGGCCGGTGGTCTTCAGCAGGGTGTCGGCCGTGGTGAGGTCGTAGCGGGTGAGCAGGTTGTCGAACATGCCGCTCGCCAGCGAGTACACCTTGCCCGGCGGGAGTCGGGAGGCGTCGGACATGGCCAGTGCGCGCCGGTAGCGTTGCGGTCGGCCCAGCGCGAGTTCGGCCATGGCGTGGAAGATGTCAGGTGCCGCTCGGGCGCGGGGACCGGTGTTCCACACCGTCTCGGTCCTCTTGAGCAGGTCCGCTGTCTCCTGCCACTGCGAGAGGTGGCACAGGGCCAGAGCCTGGCCGGTCACCTTGGCCAGGTCGGGTACCGGCAGTGCGTCCCACCAGTGGGTGGTCGCGAGCCGGGACATCGTGGGCCAGTCGCGTTGGTTGGCCGTGACCGCCACGATCAGACAGGCCGCCTCCTGAAGGTCGAGGTCGCTCAGCAGCGGTCCCGGGTCGCGCAACAGGGATTCGGCGGAGGCCCGTGCGGTGGGGTAGTCGCAGGCCAGGTAGGCGGCTGTGCCGTACTGCTGGAGGACGAGATCGCGGGCGTCGGCGTGTTCGGTCAGGTCACGAGCGGCCCGCAGCCACCGCAGGACCCGCCCGTCATCGGTGCCGGGCCGCATCTTCCGGGCGGCGGCCGTCAGTTCACCGACCGCGCGTTCCCGGTCGACCAAGCTGCCTGCGTCCGCGAGCCGGTCGGCGTGGTAGGCCAGGGCGTCCGTCTCGTCGAGGAGGCCCGGCGCTGGGGGGACCGCTGGTCCGGTGCGCTCCGCGTCCGCTTCCTTCCAGAGGACCTCGACCGCGGCGGCGGACAGCCGGCTGCGGCGCACGGGGCTCATCCGCTCCCGGACGGTGTGCGCGGTCAGCGCGAGCCGGAAGGTCCAGCCCCGCACCGTGGTGGCGTCCGGTCCGGGCACCTCGTCGACGACGCCTGCCTCGATCAGGCGGCGGGCGCTGTCGTGGACGAGGTCGGTGGACAGGCCGGTGCAGGCCGCGGTCATCCGAAGGGCCGGCCGGCCCAGGGGCCCCAGGATGCTCAGTGCGGCGGCCACCGCGCGCTCGGGCTCGCCGAGTCGGTCCAGGGCCGTGACGAAGCGGTCGTCGTCGGGCAGCGTCGGTACCTCCGCCCTCGCGGGTATGAAGGCCCGGCCGTCGGCGATCCGGATCACGCCACGCTGCGTCCAGCCGGTGAGCAGGGCCTCGACAGCCCCCGGAAGGCCGCGCGTCAGCTCGCCCACCCGCCGCGCCAGGCCGGTGTCCGCTTCGGCGTGCAGCCACCGCGCCACCAGGGCGGTGGTGTCGTGCGGGTGCAGCGGGAGCAGGACCACGGTGCGAGCCGTCGTGGCATCGGCCGGATCACGGCGCGCGTCCTCGCGGGCGGGCGCAAGGGTGCTCGTTCTCGCGCCGGTCGCGGTCGGCGCGGTGTGCCAGGGAACCGACACCACCATCCGTACACCAGGGACGTCGATCCGGCCGAGTGCGGCCAGGGAGCCGGGATCGGCATGCTGGGCATCATCGACGAGGACCATCACCGGCGCGCGCCGGGTGAGAGCCGTGCGCAGCACCGCCTCCATCGCCACCTGGTCCTGCCGGTCCGCGGCCGACAGCGCCTGGGCGACCAGCCCTGCCGCCGGCTGACGGCCTTCCGGCTCGGACCGGCGCTCCTGCACCGCCATGACCAGTCGCAGCGCCAGCAGCAGCGGCCGGTCACCTTCGCCGGTGGCGCAGTCCACAGCGTGTACGGCGATGCCTTTCGCCCGCAGTCGCTCTCCCGTCGCGCGCAGGAACGCGCTGCGGCCCACACCGCGTTCGCCTCGTACGAGGACAAGGCGCGGGCCGCCGGAGTCGCTCAGGAGGTCATCGATCCTTCCCGACTCCTGCTCGCGACCGAGCAGGACGTCGCCGGGACAGTCCATGCGGGCGTGCCTGCCCCAGCGGACCAGTTCGTTGGTGTGCGGCCCCACAGTCACCATCCGGTTTCCGAGAAATGCCTGGTGGGTGAGGAAATGCGGCCGTGTCCGGCTGCGTACCCGTGCCCAGGTCTACGTCAGCTCACCGACCCTACGAGCCGCTCCGTCCCGCCCTGAACCGCCACGGCCCCTGCGGCCGTCTCCCGTGGCAGGGAGAGCAGTTCACCTCCGCCCGGACCAGGGAACGGAAAGTGGTGGAGCGCCGTCTCACCTCGGGTTGAGCAGAACGAACGAGGTGGCACCGTGCGGGAACGGCGTGGAGTGGTCATCGGCAGAGTCGACGAGGTCCGCGCGCTGGCAGACACCCTTCGCGCTTCGGGTGACACGGCACGTGTCCTGCTCGTCACCGCCGGGGCCGGGATGGGCAAGACCACCGTCCTGGAGCAGGCACGGCGTACGGCGGCCCAGGACGGCGCGACAGTGGTGCGGCTCGGTTGGGAAGACGAAGCCGACGGCCCTCCGCACACTGCCGACCCGGCCGTCGGCGCCGCCGGATGCGGTCTGGTCCTCGCCGGGCCCACCAGCGGCCTGGCGGCTGTGTCCCCCGCCACGAGGTCACGGTTGCGGACCGCCGAGCGAACGGGCGGGGTGAGCGGGCTGTCCGCGTTCTCCCGGGCGCTGGCCACGGCAGCCCGCCAGGTTCCGCTCGCCTTGGTCGTCGACGGCATCGACCGTATGCCGCGGCCTGCCGCCGACGCGTTGGGGCTGCTCCTGCGGGTCTTCCGCCCGCACGGCGTACCCGTGGTGATGACCGGCCGGCCCTGGCCCGCCGGGGATCCCGCCCGCGCTCAACTGTCGGCCGCGGCCGACGAGGTCCTCGCACTGCCCCCGCTGCGCCCGGCCGACGTCGCCGGGCTCGTCGACCTCCACATCACCCGGCGGTTCGGCCGCCCGGCCGACCACGCTCTGGCGGACGCCGTGTCACGGGCCCTGGGCACGCTGGCGGGCAACCCGCGCGCCGTGCTGTCGGTCCTCGACACCCTGGACGAACGGGACCTGCTGGAACTCGACGGCCGGATGTGCCTCCTGCACGGGGCGAAACACCTACGACTGGCCACCGAGGACGCCTTCCTCCTCGGCTTCGGCCGGCCCCACGCCACCCCGTACCCCGGGATCGTCGAGGCCGCGATCGTCACCGCGCGCGTGCTGGACCATGCCGAGGTTCACATCGACGACGCGTTCAGGATGACGCCGTCGGCCGGCGCCCGGGCCCTCGAGCGCCGACTGGACCGGCTGATCACGGACAGGATCCTGACCGCGGACCCGCACGGCCGCCTGTCGTTCGCCGTACCGGCGCTCGCGTCGGCCTTACGGACCCTGCCCCTCCAGCGCGACGTCCAGGCCCACTCCGCCCGGTACATCACCTCGCTGACGGACAGAATCGGTGCCGAGGCCACCGGCCGCGGCTACCCCAGGCTCGCCGATCGCGTCGCGGCCTCCGGCCCGCTCCTCGACGACGCCCTCGCGGTGCCGCTGCTGCTGGCCGCGGCCCGTGAGGACGCCAGGACCGACTGGCCCCGCGCCGCCCGCGCCTACTCGGCCGCACTCCACCGGCTCACACCGCACGATGCGCGCACCCCCGCCGTCCTCCACGAGGCGAACACCCTGAGCCTGCGGCACGGCGACCACGACGGGCTCCTCGCGCTCGGCGAGCCGCTGCGCGCCCTCCTGGAAACACCGCACACCGCAGACGCCGAGGACGCCGGGAAACCAGCCGACCTGGGGAGCGTCGCCGCCGCGTGGGCGTGGGCGGCCCTGCACGAACACCACGGCTCCCCCGATGACATCCAGCCCCGCTCCGGCACGACGGCCGACCGGTTTCCCACCGTGACCGGGCTGGCGGCACTCGGCGGCCTGTACGGCATCGGCACGCTCACGCCCGTGCGGACAACGGCCGCCGCCCACACCCCGGACGCCGAACCCGGGCACCACCGCACGCCGCTGCCCTCACCCGCCGAACTGCGTCTGGTGGCCGCCGCGGTGGGCAGCCACACCGAAGTGAGCCGAGCACGGCACCACCTGCCCCCTGAGGCCATCGACGACCAGGCCCTGGACCGACTGCGCCACGGCGCCGCCTACGGGGACCTGGCCGGCGCGCTCACCGCCGTCCTCGGCGACCGGTATGTCACGGCGGCGGACAGCATCGCGGCCCAGTACCGGGGCATGGTGCGTGACTACCTGGCGGGGAACTGGGAGGCCGCGCTGGTGGCCGCCCGCCGCATCGAGGTGCGCAGCCGCACCCGCGCCACGGCGGGCGTCCCCCATCTGCCACGGGCGCTGGCCGCGGAGATCCATTGCGCCCGAGGAGACGTCGCACGCGCCCGCTCCTGGCTCGACCTGGTCCCCGACACCCTCGCCCATCCCCTGACAGCGCGGGCACGGCTGGCGGTCAGGTACTGGTCCGGCCGAACGGAGGACGCGCTGGGGCAGGCCTGGCACGACGCGCAGCAGGCACGGAAGAACGGGCAGCTCGCAGGGGTCGAGCGGCTGCTGCTGCGTATCCTGTCGCTCGCCGCCCTCGACGACGGACCGCACCCGGTCCAGCAGGTCCTGGAGGAGCTGGAAACCCTCCACGCGGAGGCGGGCACACCGATGGCCCACGAGGCCCTCCTCATCGCCCGCGGCATCGCGCACCACGACACGGACAGCGCGCTGTCCGCCCATCGGCTGATCAAGAGCCGGGGCGACGTCCACCTGAACGTCATCTCCTGCATGGGCCTGACCCACATCGCCGACGATCCACGGCCCTGGCTGGCCGAGGCCGTACGCGACGCCCGCCGACTCGGCCTCGGACGGCCCTTCCGCACCGCCGTCAACCGCGCCGCACGTCGGCGTGACATCCCCCTCCCCAGACTCCGCGAAGCCAAGGAGATGCTGACCGCAGCCGACATCGGGCTGGTACGCATGATCAGTGACGGCGCGACCAACCGGCAGATCGCCGCGGAACTCGCTTGCAGCCACAAAACCGTGGAACAGCGCCTGGCACGGCTGTTCCAGCGCACAGGCTGCCGCTCCCGCAGGGAACTCGCCGCCTTCTGGCTGAACGAAAGCCTCCCCCTGCCCCGGACCGCGTCCGATCCCTCCGGCCCGCACAGCCCGGACGACCGCTGAACGGGCGAACGCCGAGTACGCCGACCGCCTCCCGGCCGTCGAGGACGCCTCCGGCCGGCGACCACTGGCCCTGCTCAAGCAACTGGACGCCACCGCCCGGGCCGCGGTGAGACGTCGATCTATCGGCGGTGGTTGAGCACCCCGATGAGAGTGGCGAGGTCGGCGGCGCCCACAGGGTCGTCCGCGTAGCGGGTGGTCTGCAGCGGGCCGACCTCCGGAAGGACGATGTCCTCCCGAGCCAGGACGTGGACCAGGGCCAGCAGGGCGGCGCGGGCGTTGCCGTCGGCGAAGGGGTGGAAGAACGCCACGTCCAGATAGACGCGGGCGGCGCGGGCCGCCAGTGGGAGGTCCTGGTCGGTCGTCTCGCGCAGGCAGGAGGCGAAGTCGGACTGGGTGTGCGAGGTCAGTGCGTAGCGCTCACGGCCGGCCTTCGCGTAGGCGTCGTTCACACGGAACGGTGCCGCTGCCGCACCGAGGACCTCGCGCTGCCAGCCGGCCAGCAGAGCGAAGTCCAACGGGGCCCGGCGTACGGCATCGGCGCGGGCCACGGCGTGGGCGGCGAGCAGACGCTCGGCGCGAACGGGGTCACGCCGGCGCACCGGCCCCTCGCACCACGTCCGGAACCCGTCGCGCGCAGGCGGAACCCGCCGTAGGGCCGGCGCGCTTCGCCAGTCGGTCTCACGGCGCACGCGCAGCCAGGCCGAAAGGCTGTCAGGAACGGTCATGGAGATCCTCCAGGGCCGCCCTGTCACGGTGGTCCTGGTAGGGGGCGTGGCCGGTGAGGGCAACGGCGAGGTCCTCACCGACGGATTCGATCAGGGCCGGTTCAGGGGTGACCCAGCTCCGGAACCGGCCACCGATCGCGTTCTGCACCGCTCGCCCGGCTGCGGCCCGGTCCATGCCGGTGGTGGTGAGGAACCAGGCCAGAACCATCGAGGCCTGTCCGTACCAGCCGCCCTCCGCCCCCGAGTCCAGCGCGTACGTCACGAGCCGGACGCAGGCCCGTTCCAGGTGCCAGCTGCGATCCTCGGGGGAGGCATCCGCCGGCGGCGCCAGTTCGGCGAAGCGCCGAGCCGTCCGCTCGAGCCACTCCCGCCACTCCAGCAGCGCGGCCACGGCGCGTGTTGCGGTCTCCTCCGGGGACGTCACTGAGCTCGGCCCGTCGGTCCAGCTGCCGATGGGCCCGCCGTGGCGGTAGCACCAGTTCCAGCCCCAGGCCCAGGTGCCGTACCGCTCCCGGATGATCGCTTCCACCTGGCTTTCACACCAGCGTTCGCCCGCCCACCAGCCGGCCATACCGGAGAGCACCGGTGGCACCCACTCACGGACCAGCAGACGCAGACGGGCTTCCTCGTCCTCGTCCCAGGCGAACGGGTGGCGGGCCGGGTCGAGTTCGTCCCAGTTCCACATGCCGTCATGGTTGATGCGGGGCACGCGGTTCTCGGGGAAGGGCAAGGTGTCACGGTTGTACGTCAGCTCCGGCCACTCTTCCTGTCCGATGCAGTCGGGCCATCAGTGTCGGCTCGAAGACCGTCGGGCGCGAACGGTTTTCCGGACCGGCCCCGGTGGACAGCAGGGTGGACGGGGCGTGCCGTGGTCCGGGCAGCCGTATAGGGTCCTCGCCATGACGGAGTCCTCCAGCAGCTCAACCCCACCGGGGGCGTCCGCCGACGGCGTCGTGGACGAGGCGCTCGGGGTCTTCGCCCGTGACGTGCTGGAGCTGTCCGACGGGACCATGCTGGACAGCGACTTCCACAGTCTGACGCTGCCGCTCGACGGACAGTCGGTGGACCTGCTGCTCCAGACCCAGGACCCCACCGAGGCACGGAGTCTGCTGCCCCGCCTGCGCCGGGCCGTCGAGCACCGGACGGAGCTGCGGCGCCGGGCCGTCGAGGCGGTCGTGACCACCTTCAGCACGGAGCCTCCCACGGCCGAGGACCTCGCCGAGGCGGCGGCGGACCTGCTGACGCAGGCGATCGTGGTCGACGGTACCGGTGAGGTGATCCTCCACTTCACCGACTCCTGCGGCCGGCACCTGCTGGACGGCTACTGGCCTGCGGTCCGTTTCGACGAGGCGGACGCGGTGATCGACGTGACGGTCGAGTCCTGACGACGGCTCCCGGGAGAGGGGCACGGCGGTCGGGGTGCGCCCGTGGCCCTGGGAGTTCCCGCGTGAGACACCCGGCCGTGGGCCGCTACCCGACTTTCTCACCGGACCGCAGGTGTTCCCGCAGCCACTGCTCGGTGTTGCTCACGTGCAGCAGGGCCGCCGCCTGGCTGAGGGCGGCGTCGCGCTGGGCCAGGGCCGCGAAGATCGCCTCGTGTTCGGCCAGGGTCCGGCCCGAGGCGTCGGAGTCGACCAGGCCGCGCCAGATGCGAGCGCGCAGGGTGCGGCCCGAGACGCCCTCCAGGAGGGTGAGCAGGGACTCGTTGCCGGTGGCCGAGACGACCGCGCGGTGGAAGGCGGCGTCGTGGGCGTTGAGCCGCTCCACGTCGTCGCGGGCCTCACGCATGGCCTCCAGGTGACTTTTGATCTCGGCGAGCTGCTCGTCCGTGATCCGGGTCGCGGCCAACGCGGTGGCGACCGGTTCGAGGAGCCGCCGTACCTCCATCAGGTCCCGCAGCGCGCCGGCGTCACCCTGGAGGAGTTCCACCGCCCCGCCCAGCCCCTCCAGGAGCAGGCTGGGCTGGAGGCTGGTGACGTACGTGCCGTCGCCCCGGCGTACCTCCAGGACCCGGGCGACGGCCAGCGCCTTGACGGCCTCGCGGGCGAGATTGCGGGAGAGGCCCAGCTGGGCCGCGAGATCCGGCTCCGGGGGCAGCTTCGAGCCCGGCGGCAGCGCGCCGGAGCGGATCAGCTCACGGATCTGCTCGATGGCCTTGTCCGTCAGGGACACCGCCCACTCCTTCCACCGTCGTGCTCCGTCGGCACGTCCGGCCTGATGAGGCCTCGGGCACGGAGATCGTCCCAGAGATCCTCGGGGGCGGGCCGACGGTGGAGTTCCGCGTTCCGCTCGACCTGCTGCGCGGTCCGCATGCCCAGGGTGACGTTGATGATACTGGGATGCGTGAAGGGGAAGGCGACCGCCGCCGCGGGGAGGGTGGTGCCGTGGTGTGCGCAGACGCGGGCGATCTCCAGGGCACGTGCCACCAGATCCGGCGGGGCCTCCTGGTAGTCGTACGTCAACGGTGGTGCTCTCGATCTTCCGGCGGCGCAAGGTGCCTCTCGTAGGGCCTCTCGTGGGGCCTCTCGTGGGAGGGGCCGATCAGTGTCTGAGCGATCACCCGCGGTACCCCTTCATCCGCGATCCCCTGTCATCCGCGGACCGGCGTTCACCTGCAGAGCCACCCGCCGTCGACGGGCAGGGTGCCGGCGCGCTCCTCGCTCCGGTCGGCCGCCGCCTCCCCGGTCATGGCGGCGACGAGGTCGGTGCGCGGGAGTTCGGCGACCGGTGCGGTCACGATGTGCCGGGCGTCGCGGAACACCGTGACCATGTCGCAGATCTCGTAGACCTCCTGGAGGTGGTGGCTGATGAACAGGAAGGTCACGCCCTGGCGTTGCAGGTCGCGGATCCGGTCGAAGAGCCGGTGGATCGCAGCACCGTCGAGCTGCGCGGTGGGCTCGTCGAGGACGATGAACCGGGCACCGAAGGACAGCGCGCGGGCGATCTCCACGAACTGGCCCTGTTCAACGTCGAGTTCGCCAGCCGGGGTCTGCGGGTCGACCTCCACCGACCAGGTCGCCAGGAGGTCCTG
Source organism: Streptomyces sp. NPDC005811 (assembly GCF_040630405.1). Taxonomy (NCBI): domain Bacteria; kingdom Bacillati; phylum Actinomycetota; class Actinomycetes; order Kitasatosporales; family Streptomycetaceae; genus Streptomyces; species Streptomyces sp. NPDC005811. The sequence goes on along the minus strand of NZ_JBEXXK010000011.1, from coordinate 37,442 downwards.
GGCGCGCCGGCGGGTGTTCCGCCAGCGGATCAGCGGGCCATGGGCCCGGTCGTGCCGGTTGAGGAAGAGGTTCTCCGCCACGGTCAGGGTGGCGATGATCGTGGACTTCTGGTAGACGCAGGCCACGCGTCGCCGCCAGCCGTCGCGGTCGGTGATCCGAGGGGCCGGACGGCCGCCGAAGGCGACCGTTCCCTCGTCCGGGGCCAGCAGTCCGGTGAGGACGGACACCAGGGTGGACTTGCCGGCGCCGTTGCGGCCGACGAGCGCGTGCGTCTCGCCCGGCCTGATGGTGATCCGGGCGCCGTCGAGGGCCACCGTGGATCCGAATCGTTTGACCAGGCCCGTCACCTCGACGACGGGCGGCTCCGCGTCTGTCATCCCCACCGCCTTGGATTCCCTACGAGTCGACATCTGCCGTCAGTCGAGGTTGTTGCCCCAGAGGGACGTGTCGTCGCTCTTGACGCTGGCGACCCCGCCGTAGGTGCCGCCGTCGGCGGTGACGAGCGGGGCGGAGAGCTGGTCCTCGAGCAGACCCGGACGGACCTGGATGATGGTGCTGTCGTGGTCGGTCCTGCCGGGCTTGAACGTCTTCCCGTCGATGGCGGCCTTGAGGTAGTACAGGGCGTACTTGGCGTAGAGGTCGGCCGGCTGGGAGACGGTGGCGTCGATCTTGCCCTCGGCGATGTCCTTGAGCTCCTCGGGGATGCCGTCGTTGGAGACCACGAACACGTGCTTCCTGTCCGTCGGACCGACCAGCAGGCCTTTCTGCTTGAGCACCTGGAGCGTGCCGGCCAGCGCGAAGCTGGACTGCATGTAGACGCCCTTGATGTCCGGGTGGGCGGTCAGGTCGGTCTGGAGCTTCTGCGCGGCCACGGCGCCGTCCCAGTTGGTGGCCTCGCCGAACACCTCGATGCCGGGGTAGTTCTTCTTCATGCACGCGTTGAACGCCTCGGTGCGGTCCCGGCCGTTGATGGAGGCCAGGTCGCCCTGGAGCATGACGACCTTGCCCTGGCCGCCGAGCTTGGTGCCGAGGTACTGGCAGGCCTTCTCGCCGTAGGCGCGGTTGTCGGCGCGGACGACCATGTAGACCTTGCCGCTGTCGGGGCGGGTGTCGACGGTGACGACCGGGATCTTCTTCGCCTCCAGCTGCGCCAGCGTCGGCGCGATGGCGGCGGTGTCCTGCGGAGCCATCGCGATGCCCCGGACGCCCTGGCTGATGAACGTCTGCGCGTCGGCGGTCAGCTTGGCGACGTCGTTCTGCGAGTTGGTGGTCTTCAGCGACAGGCCGAGCTGCTTGGCGTACTGCGGGGTGTACTTGATGTACGAGTTCCAGAAGTCGGTGTCGGACCGCGGGTAGTCGACGCCGACCAGCGGGTCGCCGCCGGACGTGGCCGCCGCGCCGGAGCCGCCGCCGCAGGCGCCGAGCAGCGTCATGGCGCTCAGTGCGGCGGCAGCGGAGATGAAGGCGTGTCTGAGTCTCATCGGTACTTCCTCACGCTGGTCCCATAGCGGGAGATGTGTCCTCTGGGCGACAACGGGCGCGTCACCTGACTCGGAGAGATGGGATGTATGTATACCGACGACCCGGGTGACCGTCCACCCCCCTCTCAGAAGATGGCTTCCAAACAGGCAATTTATCCGGTCACTCGTGGGTGTCGCGCATCCACACCCAGACAGCGACCGAAAATCCATCCCATTAATCAGGTGCAGGCCTGTTGACACCGGCGGGGCATGTGGACGAGCTTCGTCCGTAACATCCGGCGCCCGGATCTCCACCGTCCCCCCTCCTCACAGGGATGACTCCATGCCGAGTTCACTCAGCAGACGCCAGCTCCTGGCCGGTACGACGGCCGTCGTGGCGGCGGCCGTCGCCACCGATCTGTTCGCCGCCGACGGCGCCCTGGCAGCGGCGCGCGGCTACACCCCCACGTGGAGCTCCGTGAACCAGCACACCGCCTCGCCCGAGTGGTTCAAGGACGCGAAGTTCGGGATCTACTTCCACTGGGGCGTGTTCAGCGTCCCCGCGTACGACAGCGAGTGGTACCCGCGCAACATGTACGAGTCGGGCAGCAAGGCCAACCGGCACCACATCGCCACCTACGGCGACCCGGCGGCCTGGCCGTTCCACCACTTCATCGACGGCGCCGACGACCTGGCGGGCAACCACGTGGAGTTCGCGCCCAGGCTGAAGTCACAGGGCGGGAACTTCGACCCCGAGGAGTGGGCCCAGCTCTTCGTCGACGCCGGCGCCCGGTTCGCCGGCCCGGTCTCCGAGCACCACGACGGCTTCTCCATGTGGGACAGCAAGGTCAGCGAGTGGAACTCGGTGCGCAAGGGCCCCGGTCTGGACCTGCTGAAGCTGTTCCTCCACGCCATCCGGGCCAAGAACCTCAAGCTCCTGGTGGCGATGCACCACGCCTACAACTTCACCGGGTTCTACGAGTACGCGCCCGCCCAGAGCGATCCCAGCCTCCAGAAGCTGTACGGGCAGCTCGGCCCGGTCGCGGAGAACCAGCTCTGGTACGACAAACTGAAGGAGGTCATCGACCTCGCCGAGCCCGACATCCTGTGGCAGGACTGGCGGCTGGACCATGTCGACGAGACCCAGCGCCTCGCCTTCCTGTCGTACTACTACAACCAGGCGAAGAAGTGGGGCAAGGAGGTCGTCGCCACCTACAAGGACGGCTTCGACGAGCACGGCGAGGTCTACGACTTCGAGCGCGGCGGCCCGGCCGACATCACCGCGCCGTACTGGCTGACCGACGACAGCATCTCCAGCTCCAGCTGGTGCTACACCGCGGGCATCGGCTACTACTCGAAGCAGCAGATGCTGCACGCGCTGATCGACCGCGTCAGCAAGAACGGCAACATGCTGCTCAACATCGCGCCGATGGCCGACGGCACGATCCCCCAGGGCCAGCGGGACGTCCTGCTCGCCCTCGGCGACTACCTGAGGCGCCACGGCGAGTCGATCTACGACACACGGGCCTGGACGGCGTACGGCGAGGGCCCCACGAAGATGGGCGGAGGCTCCTTCACCACCCCGAGGGCCGGCACCTCGTCGGACGTCCGCTTCACCCGCGACAAGGCGAACACCACCCTGTACGCCACGGTGCTCGGCTGGCCCGGCGGCTCGCTGACGGTCAGGACCCTCGACTCCGACCGGTTCGACATCTCCTCGCTGAGGTCGGTCGAGCTGCTCGGCTCCGAGGCGGGCCGCTACATCAGCCTGGCGCCCCCCGGGCAGGACACCACCGGTCTGACGGTGACCCTGCCGCCCTCGGCGCCGTTCGACGCGGACGCCTACGTCCTGAAGCTGACCTTCGAGGGCGAGATCCCCGGTCTGCGGCCACTGGCCGGAGCCGTGGCGTTCGAGGGTGTCCACTACACACGCGGCGGTACCGTCCTGGAGGTCGGCGACTACACCGCGGACGCCCTGGCCCTGGCCGGCCTCGGCGGACGCGGCATGGCCTCGCTGCGGCCGGCCCCCGGCTACCAGGTCGTCGGCTACTCCGAGGACGGGTTCACCGGCACCTCGCGGACGTTCACCGCGGACACCGCCGACCTCGCGACCCGCACGAACCAGGTGCGGTCCCTGAAGGTGCAGTTCACCCCGGCCACGTACGTCAAGCTCCTCAACGTCACCGACGGTCTGGCCCTGGACAGCGGCGGTGACGTCGACTCCGGCTCCCCGCTCAAGCAGTGGTCCTACGACGGCAGCACCAACCTCCAGTGGCAGGCGATCGAGGTCGGCGAGGGCTACTACAAGCTGGTCAACCGCACCAACGGCATGGTCGTCGACGGCTGGGGCGCCACCTCCGACGGCTCACCCGCCCGCCAGGCCGCCTGGAACGGCGGCACCAACCAGCAGTGGCGCATCACGCACCGCGGTGACGGCCGCTACTCCCTCGCCAACCGCACGAGCGGCCTCGTCCTGGACGGCGGCGGCAACGTGCCCTCCGGCTCCGTCACCAAGCAGTGGACCTACGGCAGCAGCACCAACCTGCTGTGGACGTTCACCACGGTCTGACCTCCACCGACGAGCCCTCCGCCCGCTCAACCGCGCGCAGAGGGCTCGTCCTCGGCCCCGGCTTCCTCCCGCCGGCCCACCAAAGGCCCCCGGAGGAGGACGGCCAGGGCCTCTACGACCGGCTGATCAGCCGCAAGCCACGGCTCGTCGAGTTCGTCACGGTCGTCTCCCGCGTCGGCAACCACCTGCTCACCCTCGGCCCCAAGGCCGCGTCCTGCCGATCCCGGCCCTGAGGAACACCGTGTGCCGCGTCCATCTGCTCGACGGCTGACGCGCCCGCAACCGGCGGCACCAGGTCTTCGCGGCACGGCGCGGCAACGCATTTCATCGTTGCGCAAGCATTGACAAGCTTGCGCAACATTGCCAACCATAGGGTCACACCGTTCAGGTTTCGCCGACGTTGCGCCGACGAAGCCGCCCCAGCACCACCAAGGAAACGGAGTGGCGGCGTGGCCCCCACCTTGACCGATGTCGCGAAACGCGCGAAGGTCGCTCTCTCCACAGCCTCCCGGGCTTTCAGTGACCCGACGAGACTGGGTCCGGAGACCTTGCGCAAGGTCCTGGAAGCAGCCCGGGAGCTGGGCTACGAACCACCTCCCCCGCGGCCGGCCGAGTCGGCGTCGGACGCCCAGACCGTCGCCGTGGTCGTTCCCGACATCGCCAACCCGGTCTTCGGCACGTTCGTCAAGGCTGCCCAGACACAGGGCTGGCACAGCCGGCAGACGATCGTGCTCGCCGACACCGACTTCGACCCCGACCGGGAACGGGAGGTGATCACCCAGCTCAGCGCACGGTCGGCCGGGATCGTCGTGTGCTCACCGCGCCTGGATGCCGAGGACGTGCTGGACCTCTGCGGCGACACCCCGGTCGTCCTCGTCAACCGGGAGACGACGACAGCCGACTGCGTCCTCGCCGACGCGGGCGACGGACTGCGTCAGACCGCCGAGTACCTGGCCGCCCTGGGACACCGCCACGTCGCGTACGTGCAGGGCTCGCAGCACTCCTGGTCCAACAGCCACCGCGTCGACGTGGCCCGGGAACAGGCCGAGCGCGCCGGTCTGCGGCTGGACGTGCTCGGCTGGCAGTCCGAGACGGTGGCCGGCGGCACCGCGGCCGCCGCGGGGGTGATCGCGTCCGGCGCCACCGCCGTCATCGCGCACAACGACCTCGTCGCCCTCGGTGTCATCGCCGGAGCACGCCAACTGGGTGTGCGGGTCCCGGAGGACCTGAGTGTCGTCGGCATCGACGACATGCCGCTCGCCGCCACCGCCCACCCCGCCCTGACCACCATCGCGGTACCGATGGACCGGGCCGGCTCGCTGAGTCTGGAGCTGCTCGCCCAGTCCGCCGCCGACGACCGCCACCAGCCGCGCACCCTTCGCCTGGCCACCCAGCTCGTCGTCCGCGGCTCCACCGCCCAGGTGCCCGCCCGGACCGGCTCCGCCCTGCGGGAGCACGCATGACACGGCCGTCCGCCCCGCCCGCCGAGGAACTGACCGTCGTCGTCAGCGACCCGCACCTGCGGCGGCTGCGCGAGAGGTTCGAGGCCGCTCTGCCCGGCGGAACCGTCGTACGGTGGCCCGACCCGGCCGACACGGAAGCGGTGAAGGCGGCCGTGCGCGATGCCGACGTCCTCGTGTCGGGGGCGTGCCCGGCCGAGATCGCCGCGGCGGGCCAGGGTCTGCGTCTGGTGCACGCCGCCGGCGCGGGCGTCGACGGGATCGACGTCGGCGCGCTCGCGCCGGGCACGCTCGTCGCCAACACCCACCACCACGAGGACGCGATCGCCGAGTACGCCGTGGCCGCCGCGATCCTGCTCCGGCGCGGCTTCCTGCGCCAGGACGCGGCACTGCGCCGAGGCACCTGGGGGGAGCCCTCGTATCCGGGCCTGCTGGGCGAGGCCGTGGTCGGCTTCGTCGGCTTCGGGCACATCGGGGCCCGCGCCTGGCAGCGCTTCCGGGCCTTCGGGGCGCGGGGCGTGGCCGTCACCCGCCGGGGCGGCGTCGACGCCGTGGCCGAGCGGCTGGCCTGGGCCGGCGGCATGGACGACCTGGACGCCCTGCTGGAGACCTCCGACGTGGTCGTCGTCTCGGTACCGCTCACCGGCACGACCACCTCACTGATCGCATCGAAGGAGCTGAAGCGGATGGGAGAGTCGGCCGTACTGATCAACGTCGGCCGGGGTCCTGTCGTCGACGAGGACGCCCTGTACGCCGCCCTCCGGGACGGCGTGATCGCGGGCGCGGCCCTCGACGTCTGGTACGACTATCCGGCCGACGGGCGGACCGGCCGGCCCGGCCGGCACCCGTTCCACGAGCTGCCGAACACCCTGATGACACCGCACTCCTCGGGACTGGCCGGGCAGACCTTCGCCCGCCGCAGCGAGGACATCACCGCCAACATCCGCCGGCTGGCCGCCGGACAGAGCGTCGACAACGTGGTGGCGGTGGCCCGATGAGCGAGCACGACACCATCGTCGCCGCGGACGTCCTCGTCACCAGCCCGGGGCGCAACTTCGTCACCCTGAAGATCACCACCGCCGAGGGCCTGGTCGGCTGGGGCGACGCCACCCTCAACGGCCGTGAACTCGCCGTGGCCTCCTACCTCCGCGACCACGTCGCCCCGCTGCTCGTCGGGCGTGACCCGGCCCGTATCGAGGACACCTGGCAGTACCTGTACCGCGGCGTGTACTGGCGGCGCGGGCCGGTGACCATGACCGCGATCGGCGCGGTGGACCTGGCCCTGTGGGACATCAAGGGCAAGGCCACCGGCCAGCCCGTCTACCAACTGCTCGGCGGCGCCGTCCGGGACCGTGTCCTGACGTACACCCACGCCACCGGCTGGGACGTTCCGCGCCTGCTCGACTCCGTCGACGCCCAGCGCGAGCGCGGCTTCCTGGCGGTCCGTGCCCAGATGGGTGTCCCGGGCCTCGACACGGTCTACGGCGTCTCCGAGAAGGGCGCGGGCTACGAGCCGGCCGGCCGGGGCACCGCTCCCGCCGAGGAGGTGTGGGACACCGCCGCGTACCTGCGGCACGCCCCGGGCGCCCTCGCGGCGGTCCGCGACCACGTGGGCCCCGGCCTGCACCTCCTGCACGACTCCCACCACCGGCTCACCCCGAACGAGGCGGCCCGGCTGGGCCGTGCCGTGGAGGAGGTGGACCTGTTCTGGCTGGAGGACGTCACCCCGGCCGAGAACCAGGAGGTCCTGCGCCATGTGCGCCGGCACACCACCACCCCGCTCGCGATCGGAGAGGTCTTCAACACCGTCTGGGAGTGCCAGTCCCTCATCACCGAGCAGCTGATCGACTACGTCCGCACCTGTGTCACGCACGCGGGCGGCATCAGCAGTCTGCGGCGGATCGCCGCGCTCGCCGACGTGTGGCAGGTCAAGCTCGGCCCGCACGGCCCCTCCGACGTCTCGCCGGTGGCGCTCGCCGCGTCCCTGCATGTCGGCCTCTCCACGCCGAACTTCGCCATCCAGGAGTACATGGGCTACGAGCCACTGGTCCACGAGGTGTTCCGGCACGACTGGAGCTACGCCGACGGCCATCTGCACCCGGGGGACGCGCCGGGTCTCGGTGTCGACGTCGACGAGTCACTGGCCGCCCGGTTCCCGTACGAAGCCGCCTACCTGCCGGTCGCCCGGCGCCGCGACGGCTCGATGACGGACTGGTGAGATGACGACCACCTGCCTTCCCCGCCTGAACGCCCGGGCCACCCCCGCGAGTTCGCTGATGCACGGGCGTACGCTCACCGAGACCGGGATCGTCCATCTGGGCCTGGGCAACTTCCACCGCGCCCACCAGGCGGTCTACACCGCCACCGCGCTGGACCACGCCGACGGCCCGTGGGGGATCCTCGGCGTGGCGAGCCGCTCGGCCGCGGTGGCCGACGCCCTGCGCGCCCAGGACTTCCGCTACTCCGTGGTGGAGATCGCACCGGGCGGCGCACGGGTCGTCGTACCCGCCGTGCACACCGGCGCGCTCGTCGCCGCGCACCACCCCGAGGCCGTCGTCGACGCCCTCGCCGCCCCGGCCACCCGGATCGTCTCCCTCACCGTCACCGAGCACGGCTACACCTTCTCGCCCCGCACCGGCCACCTCGAACTCGACCACCCGGGTGTGCGGGCCGACCTGCGGGGGAACGCCCCGCCGCGGACCGTGATCGGGCAGATCGTCCGCGGGTTGCAGCGGCGCGTGCGCCGGCACCCGACGCCCGTGACCGTGCTCAGTTGCGACAACCTCGCCGGCAACGGGCACCAGACGGCCCGGCTGGTCCGTGAGTTCGTGGCGGCCCTGCCCTCCGGTGAGGGCGACGAACTCGCCGCCTGGCTGGACGAGGCGGTGGCCTTCCCCAACACCATGGTCGACCGGATCGTCCCGGCCACCACGGACGCCGAGCGGGCGGCCGTGGCCGACCGGCTCGGGCTGCGCGACGACGTCCCCGTCCCGGCGGAACCGTTCACCATGTGGGTGCTGGAAGACCGCTTCCCGGCGGGCCGGCCCGCCTGGGAGCACGCGGGAGCTCTGTTCACCGGGGACGTCGAGCCGTACGAACTGCTCAAGCTGCGGCTGCTGAACGGCACCCACTCGCTCATCGCCTACCTCGGCGCGCTCGACGGCCGGGCCACCATCCCCGACGCGATCGCCCGGCCCTTCGTCGCCGACGCCGCACGCCGTGTGCTGCACGACGAGTACCTGCCGAGTCTGACCGTGCCCGAGGACATCGACCTCGACGCGTACGTGGCACAGCTCTTCGAGCGCTGGGCCAACTCCGCGCTGGGTCATCGCACGCAACAGGTCGGCTCGGACGGCTCCGTCAAACTCCGCCAGCGTGTTCCGGAGCCCGCGCTGCGGCAGCTGCGCGCCGGACGGGTTCCCCACCATCTCGCCCTCACCGTCGCCGCGTACCTGTGCTGCATGGCCCCGCCGTCCGGCTTCGACGCCGGACCGCACGCGGCCGCCATGTCCGACCCGGCCCGCGGCGAACTGCGGGAGGCGGCCCGACGCACCCCGTCGGTACGGGACTTCGTGGCCACCGTCCTCGACGGCGGTCTGCTCGGGGACCGGCTCGCCGAACACCCCGTCTTCACCGACCGGGTCGCCGAACTCATCGGCCTCCTCACCCGGCACGGCACCGCCGCCGCGGTCACCGACGCGGCCCGGGCCGCCGACGCGGAGGCGCCGCCCGCCACCTGACACCCCCAGCCCGCACCCGGCACACCTCACAAGGATGTGAGACCCATGAGCATCCCCCTCCCCCTCCCCGCCCTCACCAGAGCCGCCGTCCTGCACGGCCCCGAGGACCTCCGCATCGAGGAGATACCGCTGCGGCCGCCCGGCCCCGGCGAGGTGCTCGTCGAAGTCGACGCCGTGGGCGTCTGCGGCTCGGACATGCACTACTACGCCCAGGGCCGCAACGGCGCCAACCAGCTCCGCGCACCGACCGTCCTCGGCCACGAAGCCTCCGGTACGGTCGTGGCGGCCGGCCCGGGGACGGACCTGGAGGCCGGCACACGGGTCGCGATCGAGCCCGCCGTCGGCTGCGGCGCCTGCGCCACCTGCCGCTCGGGCCGGTACAACCTCTGTCCGGCCGGCACCTGCCTCGGCTCGCCCCCGACCCACGGCGTGCTCGCCAGCCATGTCGTCGTACCCGCCCGTGCGCTCCACCGGCTGCCCGCCGCCGTACCCCTCGAACTGGGCGCGCTCATCGAGCCGCTGGCCGTCGCGGTGTGGGCCGTGCAGCGGGCCGAGATCGCCGTCGGACACCGGGTCCTGGTCACCGGGGCGGGGCCGATCGGCATCCTGGTGGCGCAGGTGGCGCGAGCCGCGGGCGCCGCCGAGGTGATCGTGACGGACGTCAACGACGCCCGCCTGGCGCAGGCCCGCAAGCTGGGCGCCACGCAGGTCGTCAACACCGCCGCGCAGGACCTCGCCCTCGCCGACGTGGACCGTCTGGTGGAGTGTTCGGCCCACCCCGCCGCCCTGTGGCAGGGCATCCGCACCCTCAAACCCGCCGCCCGGGCGACCGTGGTCGGCCAGGCCGCGCCCGCCGTCGACGGGCTGCCGCTGGCGCATCTCCAGCGCTGGGAGATCGACCTGGTCACCGCCTTCCGCTACGCCCACGCCTTCCCCACGGCGCTGGCCCTGGCCGCCGACGGCCGCGTCGATCTGACGACGCTGCTCACCGGCCGCTTCCCGCTCGACCGCGCCGCCGAGGCGCTGCGCGCCCCCGTTCTGGACCCGGCCCACCTCAAGGTCGTGATCCGCCCCGCCGACGCGTCGCTCTGACCGCGCCGACGCCTTCTCTCGCCGCCCCAGCGAGATCCACGCGCCGCCAACTCGGCGTTTTCTCCCCCTACTTCCGCTTCGCCGTACCTCTACGTCCCCCACCGTGCAGAGGACCATCCCGTTCAAGGAGGCATGGCCGATGGACACTCCCACCGGATCCCTGACGAGTGACACCACCCCACCCGCTCCCACCGAGGCCGCCCCCGCCGACCCCCGCGCCGTCCGCCGCGCGGCCTGGGCGGGCCTCATCGGCACGGCTCTCGAGCAGTACGACTTCGTCATCTACGGCACCGCGTCGGCGCTCGTCTTCGGCGAGCTGTTCTTCCCCGGCGCCACACCCGCGGTCGCCCTGCTGGCCAGCTTCGCCGCCTACGCCGTGGGCTTCGCGGCCCGGCCCCTCGGCGGACTGTTCTTCTCCCGCTTCGGCGACCGGCTCGGCCGCAAGTGGATCCTCATCACCACCCTGTTCCTGATGGGCGGTTCCACCTTCGCCATCGGGCTGCTGCCCACGTACACCCAGGTCGGCGTCCTGGCCCCCGCGCTGCTCGTGCTGTGCCGGTTCTTCCAGGGCTTCGGCGCCGGAGCCGAACAGTCCGGCGGAGCCACCCTCCTCACCGAGACCGCCGTGACCGGACGACGGGGCCGGCTCGCCGCCCTGGTGATGACCGGCGCCGCACTCGGCACCGTGCTGGGCGCGGTCGCCTGGATCCTCGTCCAGACCCTGCCCGACGAGCAGTTGATGAGCTGGGGCTGGCGCCTGGTGTTCGCCAGCAGTCTGCTGGTCACCGTCGCCGCCGTGGTCATCCGGCGCAAGCTCGCCGAGAGCCCGGTCTTCCAGGACCTCAAGCGCCGCCAGGAGATGCCCGAGTCCCCGGTGGGCGAGGTGTTCCGGCACGGCCGCAAGCCGATGCTGCTGGTCCTGTTCATGAACGTCGGCATCAGCGCCCAGTCGTACACCTACCAGGTCTTCATGGCCTCGTACCTGGTCACCACGGTCGGGGTAGACGCCTCCTTCGTGCCGAAGGTCCTGATGATCGGAGCCGCCTGCGGCGGTCTCGCCGCCATCGGGTTCGGCATCCTGTCCGACCGCGTCGGCCGCAAGCCCGTCTACACCTCGATCCTCACGGCTCTCGTGCTGCTGCCCGGCCCCTCCTTCATCGCCCTGAACACCGGGTCGCCGGTGGCCATCGTGGTGACCATGATCCTCGGCTTCGTGCTGGCCGGGCAGGGCGCGGTCGGCGTCCAGATGAGCTACTTCCCGGAGCTGTTCGGCACCCGCTACCGCTACGCCGGCGTCACCCTGGGCCGGGAGTTCTCCTCCGTGCTCGGCGGTGGTGTCGCCCCGCTGATCTGCGCCTCCCTGCTCACCGCGTTCTCCGGCTCCTGGCTCCCGGTGGCGGCCTACATGACCCTGATGATGGTCATCAGCCTGATCGCGGCCCTGATGGCCCCGGAGACCCGCAACCGCGACCTGACCGACCCCGCCGACGCGACCGCCCCGGCCCTCGCCCCGGCCAGGGCCTCCGGGAGCACCTCGTGACGAGCCCCTCGACCGAGCGGATCCCGCTCTCCGACGCGCTGCGGCGCACGGCCGTGGTGGCCGTGCTCAGAGCCGACTCCCCACGGCATGTCGGCTCCGTGGCCCGGACTCTCGCCGAGGCGGGCGTCGTCTGCCTCGAACTGACCCTCACCACGCCGGGCGCCCTGGACGCGCTGGAGTCGCTGCGCAAGGACCTCGGTGACGCGGTGGACGTCGGGATGGGCAGCGTACGGTCCGCCGAGGAGGCGCGCCGCAGCCTCGACGCCGGCGCCGGGTTCCTCGTCTCGCCGGGCTTCCAGGCCGATGTCGTGGCTCTGGCCCTGGCCGCGGGGGTGCCCGTCTGTCCGGGCGGGCTCACTCCGACCGAGCTCGCCTCGGCCTGGGACGCCGGCGCGTCGGCGGTCAAGCTGTTCCCCGCCTCCACCGTCGGCCCCGCCCATCTGGCGGCGTTCCGCGGACCGTATCCGGAGGTGGCGGTGATGCCCACGGGCGGTATCGCCATCGACGACATCCCGGCCTGGATCCGCGCGGGCGCGCAGGCGGTCGGCCTCGGCGGTCCGCTGATCCGGGACGCCCTGTCCGGCGGCGACCTGACGGACCTGGCAGGCCGGGCCCGGCGGGCCCTGGAGGCGGTCGCGGGAGCCCGCTCATGAGCGACGGCCGGGTCGTCACCCTGGGCGAGACGATGGGCCTGCTGGCCGCCACGACCGTCGGGCATCTCCCGCACGTGCCGTACATGGCGCTGGGCATCGGCGGCGCGGAGAGCAACGTCGCCGTCGCCCTGGCCCGGCTGGGCACCCCGGTGACCTGGCTCGGCCGGGTCGGCGCGGACTCCGTGGGCGACCGGGTGGTGCGCGAGCTGACCGCCGAGGGGATCGACGTCCGTGCCGTACGCGACGCGGGCGCCCCGACGGGCCTCATGCTCAAGGAGCGGCTGCCCGGCGGGGCGGTCAAGGTCTGGTACTACCGGGCCGGCGCGGCCGGTTCCCGGCTGGCTCCGGCGGACGTCGACGTCCCGCTCGTCGCCGGGGCGCGGCTGCTGCACGTCACCGGCATCACCCCGGCGCTGGGCGAGTCGGCCGCGGCGGCGGTCTCGTACGCCGTGGACGTGGCCCGCTCGCACGGGGTGACGGTGTCGGTCGACGTCAACCACCGGTCCGCGCTGTGGCCGCCCGAACGGGCGGCTCCGGCCCTGCGTGACCTGGTCGCCCGGGCTGATCTGGTGTTCGCGGGCGACGACGAGGCCGCCCTCGTCACCGGCGGCGAACCCACCGGCCGGACACCGGAGGAACTCGCCGCGTCCCTCACCGCCCTGGGCCCCGCCACCGCGGTGATCAAGCTCGGCGCCGAGGGAGCACTGGCCCTGGTGGACGGTGTCGCGCACCGCCGGGCCGCCGTCCCGGTACAGGTGCTCGACCCGGTCGGTGCGGGGGACGCGTTCGTCGGCGCGTACCTGAGCGAACTCGTCGCGGGCGCCGACGCCCGGCGATGCCTCGACACGGCCGCACTCGCCGGGGCCCTGCTGTGCACGGTCCCCGGCGACTGGGAGGGCATGCCGACGCGGGCGGTGCTCGACGGGTGGACGGAGGGGAGGGACGTGGTGCGCTGAGGAGCAGGGCAGCCCCGGCTCGTCAGGGGGGAGACTCCGTCGGCCACTTGGCCTCCGGAGTACGAGGACGAGCAAGGGGCGGCTGCGTGATCATTCCACTGCTTCGGGGATCACCGCCACCACGAAGGCAGTTCCAGGCAAGTGGGTCACTGCGCGGGGAATCTCGTCGGAGTCTCGGGTAACCGCCCAGCACCTGGCGCCGCCGACCCATGTCGGCTCGGACGTCACGTTCCGAGCGGTGCCCGAGGCCGGGGACAGGCCGCCGTCCAGCCAGTTGGGCGGCCGCGCCGCCCAACGATCAGGAAAGAACGCGATGTAGTCCGAAGAACTACTATTCGGCGTAGAGTTCCGGGGTGAGTGGGCGATGTAGTAAATGTCGCCTTCACCACCGCACGCCCACGCCCGCGTTCCCACGGCCTGAGGGCATGCCGGATGAGCGCAGCAGGGGGCGGAATGTCAGTGGTGAAGTCGGGGATCAGGCGACTCCTTTCCCGTACGGGATTCGACATCGTGCGCAGCACCAACAGCCGGGACGGCGTGGACGACTTCATCCCGTTCGAGGCAACGATGCGGGCGGCACGGGCGGCTGGACTGTCGGTCGGCGACTACATCGACGAGGTCATGAACGGGACGCCCGGCGCCACCCAGTCCACCATCGACGAACTGCGCGCGCTCGGCGTCTTCGCCGCCGGGCCGAACACGGTGCTGGAGATCGGCCCCGGCTCCGGACGGTATCTGGAGAAGACGCTGAAGGAGTGCTCACCCGACCGCTACGAGATCTACGAGACCGCGACACCCTGGGCCGACCACCTCGTGAGCACATTCGGCGTGGTGGCCCGACCGACCGCGGGATGCAGTCTCGCGCCGACCCCCGACGCCAGTGTCGACCTCGTCCAGGCCCACAAGGTCTTCAACACCGTGACCTTCCTCTTCGCCTCCCGCTACTTCTTCGAGATGGCCCGCGTCACGCGCCCCGGTGGCCGGATCGTCTTCGACGTCATGACGGAGACCTGCCTGGACCCGGACACGATGCGCACCTGGGCGACCAAGGGCGGCGAGGGACACGGCTCCTACCCGGCCGCCATGCCTCGCCGCACCTGCGTGGACCTCTTCGAGTCCCTCGGCTGCAGCCTGGAGGCCGGCTTCCTCGCCCCCATGGGCGTCGCCTCCACCGAGGTCCTCGTCTTCAGGAAGAGGGCCTGACCCCGCGATGACCGGGTTCGGCGAGGGGTGATCACCGAGGGAACTCAGCCCTACTTCTGTTTGTAGAGTTCGAGGTCCTTGTTGACGAACAGCTGCACATAGCCGCAGTTCCAGCAGATCAGGCCGGTTGCCGACTCGTTCGCCCACCCCAGGCTCATGAACTCCATGCCGGAGCTGTTGAGCTTCACCTCACGGTCCCTGAACAGGTCGCCCTGACAGAAGGTGCATGTGATCCATACACCTCCGACAGCCGCGCGAACAGGCTTGGCCATACTTCCACCTTTCCTATGAACCGCCGCGATAGAGGGCCGACGGCACAGTGACCCGTCGGCAGGCTCTCGCCCCGCCGCCACACGGAGCCGACGATGTCATCGGTGAGCAACGTGGTGAAGCCCAGATCCCCCCCCACACACCGTATTGCTCCGCGGCGGCGAGCGTGGCCGTGAAGATCTCCCCGAGCATCGCGAACACAGTGCGGGGCGACCCGGACACCCCCTCTACCGGCTCATCTCCCGAGGAGAGGTCGATCTGGACCTGACGCCGACGGTGAGGCATGCGCACCCTGCCCTCCCGCTCGCCCACCAGGGCCATCAGCGAGCAAGCAACGTTCACATTACGAACATGCCGTTCATGGATCCAGCTCAGCGACGGCGGCCCGCCACACCTCTCTCCATCGAGAAAACTGAATGATCGCAACGGCCTTGATCTGCCATGCCTGAGCCTTGACGGCCCCTTGGGCCCGTGTCACACTTCAAAAAATTCGGGCATGGCGTTCATTATGCGAACACTCTGCGTGTGTTACCCTCGCTGTTCTTGTCCAGCGTTCCTCCCGGGGTGTTCGTCCAGGAAGGACCCTGTGGTGACGACTGTAAGTAATCCCAACGCCGTACGGGAGCAGGTCCCCGGCGGGGTCGACAAGAGGCGCTTCCTCCTCAAGCTGACCGGCGTCACCGCGGGCGGCATGTTCATCGACGGATATGTGCTCGGCATCATCGGCGCCGCCATCGGTGCCGCCACCGACGAGTTCCGGATGTCGCTGCTGTGGGAGGGCCTGATCGGGGCAGCCGCCCTGATCGGCATCTTCGTCGGGGGTCCGCTCGGCGGCTGGCTCGCCGACAAGTTCGGCCGCAAACCACTGTTCACGTTCGACCTGGCGCTCTTCCTGGTCGCGTCGGCCCTCCAGTTCTTCGTCGACTCCTCCTGGCAGCTCTTCGCGGTACGGCTGCTGATGGGCCTCGCGGTCGGAGCCGAGTACTCGGTGGGCTGGCCCCTGCTCTCCGAGTTCGCCCCGGCCCGTCTGCGCGGGAGGATCATGTCCTTCTCGGAGGTCGCCTGGTACGTCGGCTTCATGGTCGCCTTCATCGTCGGCTACGTTCTGAGCACCGTGTTCTCTCTCGACTGGCGCCTCGTCCTCGGATCGAGCACGGTGCCGGCGGTGATCCTTTTCATCGCCCGGCTGGGCATGCCCGAGTCGCCGCGCTGGCTGATGAACCAGGGCCGGACCGACGAGGCCCGGCAGATCGCCGAGACCTATCTCGAGGAGCCGGCCGACACCCTCGACACCACCCGGGAACCCGCCCGCAAGGGCACCTTCGGGATGCTGTTCTCGCCGGACTACCGGCGCGCCACGATCTTCATCTGCGTGTTCTGGTTCTGTGCCGTCACGCCGTACTTCGCCATCGCCACCTTTGCTGCCGACGTGCTTTCCGCCTACGGTCTCGGCGACGGATTCGGCGGGGCCATCGGCGTGAACGGGCTCGCCGTCGCGGGGGTCGTGGTCTCGCTCGTGCTCATCGACCGGATCGGCCGCCGCAGGCTCACCGTCCCTGGGCAGTGGTTCTGTGCCGCCGTCCTCGCGATCATCGGACTGTGGAGCGGTGCCCCGGCCGCCGTCGCGCTGACCTGCTTCCTCGTCTTCGCCTTCGCCAACTCCATGTACACGGCTCTGACCGGCGTGTACCCGGGCGAGATCTTCCCCACCGAGATCCGCGGCATCGGCACCGGGTTCGCCACCGCCTTCAGTCGGGTCGGCGCCGCCCTGGGTACCTTCGCCCTCCCCTGGTCGATGGAACACCTCGGTTCCGGGCCGAGCATGCTCATCGCCGCGGGTGTCTGCGTCGTGGGCGCCGCGGTGTCCCAGGTGCTGGCACCGGAGACCATGGGCCTCAGTCTGAGCGAGACCTCCGCCCCGCACCGGGCATAGCCCCGCCCTCCTGAGCCGACGCGGTGCCTCCGTCGGCGGTGGCACGTGCCTCTCCCCTCGCGCGTCGCCGCCGGGAGGGGCACCACAGCCGTGTCCGGAGGCCGTCGGAGCGATCGGCCGTCGCGGACCGAGGGGATCACCATGAGTGAGTCGTACGCCGAAACGCTCGCGCGGCCCGCGGCACGGGTGGTCGAGCCCGGCGCCGTCGTGGCCGTCGTCCTGACCTGGCGCGGGCGCGTCGGCCTGTTCAAGCGCAGCCGGCGCGTCGGACATGACGCGGGCCTGTGGCACTGCGTCACGGGCTACGTCGAGCACGGGCGACCGACGCAGGCCGAGGCGCTGCGTGAACTGTTCGAGGAGACCGGGCTGTCGGTTGCCGAGCTCACCGGCTTCCGGGTCGGGCCGGTCCTGGCGCTCGCGGATACGCGGGGCGGCGTGTGGCGCGTGCACACCTTCCACGCACGGACCGAACGGCGCAGGCTACGGCTGAACTGGGAACACGACGCCTACCGGTGGGTGCGCGGCCGGTACGTGGCCCGTTTCGACGGACAGGTGCCCTGGCTCGGCCAGGTGCTGAGCGCGGTGCTCACCCCCGCCCCGCGCATCCGGCCGGAAGCCGGCGGACAGCACGAGGCCCCCTCCGGCGCCGAAGGCGTCGAAGGGGGCCCGGAGTGATCCGCGAGCCGTCGCTCAGACGGCCTCGAAGCAGACCGTGCCCAGGCCGGTGAACTCCGCGGTGACGGTGGCTGCCCGCCGCAGCGGCACGGCTTCCAGGCAGCTGCCCGGCAGGATGACCTGGCCCGGCTCGAAGGAGATGCCGTAGCGGGAGAATTCGTTGCAGACCCAGGCCACGGCGGCGATCGGGTTGCCCAGGACGGCGGAGGTCGGGCCGGAGCCCACCCGCTCACTGTCATAACGGAGTTCGCCGCGCATGGTGGAGAAGTCGATCTCCCGCAGGGTCCTGGGCGTGGTGCCGAGGACGATACCGCCGACGGAACCATTGTCGGCGAGGGTGTCGGCGATCCGGATCCGCCAGTCGGTGAACCGGGAGTCGATGATCTCGATGGCCGGTACGACGTACTCGGTGGCCAGGATGACGTCGGCGACGGTGACGTTCGGGCCCTCCAGTCGGCGGTTGAGCAGGAAGGCCGGCTCCACCTCGGCGAACGGCTCGATGAACCGGTCCAGCCGGACCGGAAGGTTCTCCAAGTGGAAGTCGCCGGCCAACAGGTGGCCGTAGTCGGGCTGGTCGACGCCGAATGCCTCCTGCATGGCCTTCGCGATGTTTCCCAGCTTGTACCCGACCAGTCGGTCCCCCTCCGCGATGCGGCGCCGGACGTTGTGCTTCTGCACGGCGACGGAGTCGGCGAGCCGCAGGTCGGGGTGCTTGTCCATGAGCGGGGCGATCGAGTACGTGCCGCGCCGGGCCGCTTCGATGGCATCGGCGATCTCCACGAGGTGCTGCTGCATACGCGTGCTTCCTTGTACGGGGGGGGCCGACGGTGCGCGCCGGAGCGGGTGCGAGGGGGGAGAGCGGGGGCGGGAGCACCATAAATCAAACGCCATGTTCGTTTTCCGGACTCCTCCTGATGTGAAAGCTCGCACGGGGGGACAGCCACGTCAAGAGTGCGCTCACGGTGAGCACCATCGACCCATGGGCCCCGGGAGGACCTGCAGAGATCGTCAAAGTTCTCTTCGAACAGGGAGTTTCAGGTGGCCACCCGGTGCGACCGCCATGCCCGGGCGGGGTCGTCGGCACCGAGAATCGCTTCCCGGACCTCTTGACACCGCCCTGTCTCGAAAAGAATATGAACGTGACGTTCGAATGTTGAACGCTTTCGCCAACCGCCTCTGCTCCGGGAGGACCGCATGAGCACCCAGCCCCTGAAGATCTTCGCGTTCGACGTCTGCGCGCCGGCCCATCTGACCGCGGGATCCTGGCGCGACGCCGCCGACCAGGGTTTCCGCTACACCGACGTGTCGTACTGGACCGACACGGCCAAGATGCTCGAAGCGGCCCGGTTCGACGGCCTGTTCTTCGCCGACACCGTCGGCTACCACGACGTCTACGACGGCTCCCCGGACGCCGCCATGCGCGACGCCGCCCAGTTCCCGATCAACGACCCGACGCTGCTCGTCTCGGCCATGGCCTCGCACACCCGCCATCTGGGCTTCGGCGTCACAGCCTCCCTCACGTACGAGCAGCCGTACGCCATGGCCCGCAGGTTCTCCACGCTGGACCATCTGACGGCGGGCCGCGTCGGCTGGAACATCGTGACCTCCTACAGCGAGTCCGCCGCCCGCAACCTGGGCCTGGGCAAGCAGATCGCCCACGACGAGCGCTACGACCTGGCCGACGAGTACATGGAGGTCGTCTACAAGCTCTGGGAGAGCTCCTGGGAGCACGGCGCGGTCGTGCGGGACGCCGAGGCCGGTGTCTATGTCGACCCGCGCCGCGTCCACCCCATCCGGCATCGGGGCCCCTACTTCGACGTGCCGGGCCTGCACCTGTGCGAGCCCTCTCCGCAGCGCACCCCGATGCTCTTCCAGGCCGGTGCCTCCTCGCGCGGCATGCGGTTCGCCGCCCACAACGCCGAGGCCGTCTTCGTCAACACCATGACGCCCGGGATGACCCGGCGCAGCGTCGACAAGATCCGGGCCGCCGTCACGGAGGCCGGCCGAGACCCGCGCTCGGTGAAGGTGCTCGCCCTGATGACTGTGATCGTCGCGCCGACCGACGCGCAGGCGCAGGAGAAGTACGAGCGGCACATCCGCAACGTCTCCTACGAGGGCGCCCTCGCCCGGTTCGCCGGCTGGACCGGCATCGACCTCAGCGGCGTCGACCCCGACACCCCGCTGGAGTACATCGACGTGGATGCCTCGCGCTCGATGGTGGAGATGTTCTCCAAGGCCGACCCCAACCGGAAGTGGACCACCCGGCAGATCGCGGAGTTCATCGGTCTCGGCGGCAGCGGCGCCGTGATCGTCGGCTCCCCGCAGACCGTCGCCGACGAGATGCGCCGCTGGCGGGAGACCGCCGACATCGACGGCTTCAACCTCAGCTACGGCGTCAAGCCCGGCAGCTGGGAGGACTTCATCGAGCTGGTCCTCCCCCTCCTGCAGGAGCAGGGCCTGGCCCGCGATGCCTACGACGACGGCGTCGCCACCCTGCGCGAGAGCTTCTACGGCGTGGGACAGCGCCACACCCTCGACGACCACCCGGCCTCGCGGATCCGGGCCGCCGCCCACAGCACCCTCTGACCGCCTTCACCCCTTGTCCTGCTTCTCACACGACGACGTCGAAGGGATCGATGTCATGAGCGCCACCACCTTCGCCCCCACCGCCTTCGCCCCCACCGCCGAGGCCGAATCCGCCGTCGACCAGCGACTGTTCCGGGACGTGATGGGACACCTGCCGACCGGCGTCGCCGCCGTCACCGGCATCGAGACGGAGACCGGCAAGCCCGCGGGCATGATCGTCGGGACCTTCCAGTCGCTCTCGCTCGCCCCGGCCCTGGTCACCTTCAGCGTGGACCGGTCCTCCACGAGCTGGCCCAGGATCCGTACGTCCGGTCGGTTCAGCATCAGCGTGCTCGCCGAGCACCAGACCGATGTGTGCAGGGCGCTGTCCCGCAAGGGCGACGACAAGTTCGCCGGCGTCGACTGGGTCCCCTCGCCCGAGAACGCCGCCCCGCACTTCCGGGGTGCCGCCGCCTGGCTCGACTGCGAGACCGTCCAGGAACTCGACGGCGGCGACCACGTCATCGTCGTCGGCCGCGTCCTGTACATGGAGGCGGGCTCCACCGAGCCCCTCGTCTTCCACCGGGGCAGGCTCGGCGGCTACCGCGCTCCGGCCGCCGCCTGACCATCGTCCAGCACGACCCGCACCCACAGGTGAACTCCGTGACCCACCCCGCCCCCACCGACGCCGAACCCGAGACCCCGGCCCGGGAGCTCGACACCCTGCTCGCCCGGGCCGCCGCGGCGGCCCCCGTATGGGCGGCGCTCACCCCGCGCAAGCGGGCCACCGCGCTCGGCGCCGTCGCCGACGCCCTCGACGCCCACTCCGAGCACCAGCTCCGCACGGCGGCCGAGGAGACCGGTCTCGGCGAGGTCCGGCTGTCCGGCGAGCTCCGGCGCACCACCGGCCAGCTGCGTCTGTACGGCGCGTACGCCGCCACCGGCGGCCCGTTCGGTGTGACGATCGACCACGCCGACCCCACCTCCGCTCCGCCCCGCCCCGAACTACGGCGCCACCATGTGCCGTTGGGCCCGGTCGTGGTGTTCGCCGGCTCGCCGCCGGCTGCCCGGTGCTGCTCAAGGCCCACCCCGGGCACCCCCGCACCTCGGCCACGACCGCGGCCCTGGTCCAGGAGGCCCTCGCCGAGGCAGGTGCGCCGCTGGGCACCTTCGCCCTCTTCACCGGTCACGAGTCGGGCGTGACCGTGCTGCGCGACCCGCGGGTGAAGGCCGCCGCCTTCACCGGATCCGTCCGCGGCGGCCGCGCCCTGTTCGACATCGCCGCCTCCCGCCCGGTGCCGATCCCCTTCCACGGCGAACTCGGCAGCGTCAACCCGGTCGTCGTCACCCCGGGCGCGCTCGCCGAGCGGCGGGCCGAGATCGTCTCCGGCTTCGTCGGCTCCTTCACACTGGGCTCCGGCCAGTTCTGCACCAAGCCCGGCATCCTGCCGCTGCCCCGGGACCCGGAGGCGGTCGAGGAGATCGCCGCCGAGGTCCGCGCGGCCGCCCCCGCGCCGCTGCTGTCCCCGCAGATCGCCGAGGGCTTCCGGCGGCGCCTGGCCGAGCTGGCCGAGCTGGCCGACGGCCCACGGGCCCGCACCCTGGTCGAGAGCACCATCACCGTCGACGCCGACGGCCGCCCGCAGGCCGGTCCCGGCCTCTTTCTGGTGCCCACCGTCGAGGAGTTCCTCAAGGACGCGGCGAACCTGCTGGAAGAGTGCTTCGGCCCGTCCGCCGTGATCGTCGAGCACGACGGCGAGGACGAAGTGTCCCGGATCCTCGACCGACTCGAAGGCAGCCTCACCGTCACCTTCCACACCGCCCGCGACGGGCAGTCCGCCGCGGGCCTGGGCGCGCTGGTCGAACAGGCCGTCGCAAAGGCCGGGCGCGTCCTGTTCGGCTCCTGGCCCACCGGCGTCGCCGTCGCCCTGGCCCAGCAGCACGGTGGCCCCTACCCCGCGTCGACCTCCGCGCACACGTCTGTGGGCCCGCACGCGATCGAGCGGTTCCTGCGACCGGTCGTCTACCAGGACGCGCCGGCCGAACTGCTCCCGCCGGCCCTGCGCGAGGAGAACCCGCTGCGGTTCGTCCGCACGGTGGACGGCACCGTCGAGGACACGACGCCCGTGCCGTGAGCCGGTGAACCCAAGCCGCCCCTTCTCGTTCACTATCCGAACACATTGGCGTTATAGTGAACGATCGGGGAGCCGTGCACGCCGCGCAGCGCCCCGGAGCAACGAGAAGGGGAACGCATGAGCGAGGCATCGGCGGCATCGGACCTGGGCAACAAGTCGGTGACCAAGGCCATGCGGTTGCTCCGCGAACTCGCCGCGCAGCCCAGGAGCGGGGCCACCGTCAGCACGCTCGCGAAAGCCGTCGGCATCTCCCGGCCGACGGCGTTCCGCCTCCTGTCCAGCCTGGAGCGGAACGGTTTCGTCGACCGCGTCGACACCCACTACATCCTCGGCTGGGAACTCGCCCGGATCGGTCGGCACGCCGACCCGCACGCGGGGCTCGTGGCCCGGGCCCACCCGCTGCTCCAGGAACTGGCGGACAGCTTCGACGAAACGGCGACGTTGTCGGTGCCGGACTCCGCGGACGGACTCGACCTGATCGCCGAGGCCACCGGCTCCCGGGTCGTCGGCATCAGGGCCCGGCACATGGTCGGGCAGCACTGGCCGCTGCACGCCAGCTCCACCGGGAAGGTGCTGCTCGCCGAGATGCCCGTGGAGCGCGTGCTGGCCCTGCTGCCCGGGACGCTCGAGGCCTACGCGTCCCGCACGATCACCGACCGGGTGGTCCTGCTGAGGGAACTGGAGCAGATCCGCGAACAGGGCTTCGGAATCATCGACAACGAACTCGAGGAGGAACTGCTCTCCCTGTCCCGGCCGGTTCGCGACCCGTCCGGGAACCTGGTCGCCATCCTGACCCTCAACGGCCCCCGGTACCGCTTCAGCCGGGACCGCATACCCGAGGCGCTCCAGCAGATGCAGGCGATCGTCGACCGCCTGGCCGCCGTGTTCTGGCAGGACTCGGCGGCCGACTAGGTGTGCAGCCGCCGGAGGTCCGGGGCCCGGTTTCCGAGCAGCGGGCGGATCGTCGTCTCGCACCCCTCCATGTGCTCGGCGGCCGGACTCGCCGCGCGCTCACCGTCTCCCGCAAGCACCAGCGGCCCGTGCTCGCGCACAAGGCCGGCCAGACCCGGCGGACGGTCGACCAGACGCGCGTGGCCGGGGCGTCGTAGCGCAGCGTGCCCCGGCGGAGGGGGTTGGCCGTGCTGGCGTACAGCGCGCGGCGCAGTCCGCGCCGCCCCGCCGATCCCGAACTGACATACCGGTTGAGGTGCATGGGTGCTCAGCGGTCATGTGTCGCGCAGGGTGACCAGGCGCCAGGGGATGCGCTCGGGGTCCGCCGACGGCAGGGGATGGCTGCGCTCGATGAGAGTGCGGTCGCCGACGCGCACCCGGCTGCCGACGACATGGCGGGCGGTGTTGGAGGCGACGACCCTGCCGTTCGCGGCGAGGAGGGCGATCCGGGGGGAACGGGTGGCGAGCGTGCGCAGCAGCAGCGCCTCCACTCCCGGGATCGACAGGTCCCCGCCCACGACGCTCACGGCCCCGGAGGGAAACACCACGGGCACGCACAGGGTGACGGTGGAGACCTCGATGCCCCCGGCGTCCACGTAGGGGCCGACGGCACAGGTCCGCACGGTGCTGGTGGGCAGCCGGAACCAGTCCCGCGACTGGTAGTCGTAGAAACCGATGGAGTCCGGGTTGAGGACGTGCCGGATGAAGTACGCCTGCCCCGTGGCGTCCCGGCGCCACCACTCCGACCACTGTGATGTGTCGCTGAGACTGTCCTCCCCGACGGCGACACCCAGGCCTTCGAGCAACGTCGGCCTCCGGTCGAGCAGTTCGCGCACGAGGGCGCGGATGCCGGTCAGGGCCGCGCGGTCCAGCGGCTTGCGCTCGCCCGCGGCCCGGTCGGCGATATCGCTGACCAGGCGGCGGACGGTCACCACGTCCTCGAACGCCGCGTCGATCCGCTCGGCGATGACACCGGCGGTCCCGGCCAGCAGGACATCCAACTCATCGAGGCTCATGACGTCGTCCACGGGTACGGCTCTTCAGACGCGGGAGAGGTGGGGCAGCGCGGCAAGGGCCTCGGCGAGCCGGGCCCTGGTCGCCTCGTCCACGGGGAACTGCGGCCGGCGCGGGGCCCCGGCGGGAAGGCCGATCTCCTGCAGGGCGGCCTTGACGGCCGGGATGAAGGAGGGGGCGGAGATCACCGCGTCCATGAACGGGTGGATCCGGTGCCACCGCTCGCGGGCGAGCGCGAGATCACCGTCGCGCACCGCGTGCCAGACGGAGACCAGTTCGGCGGGAACGACGTTGGCGGTGCCCGCCATGACCCCGGCCGCGCCTTCGACCAGCGCGGCAAACGCCAGGGTGTCCCAGCCCACGAAGGTGGAGACGGTGTCGCCGTACTGGTGTATCAGCCGGCTCGCCTGGCTCATGTCGCCTCCGCTGTCCTTGACGTAGCGGATGTTCCCGTGCTGACCGGCCAGCGTACCGACGGTGTCCGGGTCGAGATTCACCCCGGTCGCGCCCGGCATGTTGTAGAGCATGACCGGGATGCCGACGGCGTCGGCGACGGTACGGAAGTACGTCAGCGTCTCGTCCATGGTCAGGGTCTCGTAGTAGGGCGCGATGACCATGGCCACGGAGGCGCCGGCCGCTTCGGCGTGCCGGGACAGGGCGACGGCCTCGCGGGTGGTGACGGCGCCGGTCTGCGCGACGACGGGGACCCGGCCGGCGGTGTGCTCGACGACGGTCTCGACGAGCGCGCGCCGCTCGTCGCCGGTCATCGCCGCGAACTCACCGGTGGAGCCGCCGACGGCGAGGCCGTCGACACCGCCGTCCACGCTGCGGTCGATGAGGCGGCACAGCTGCTTGCGGTCGAGGGCGCCGTCGGGCCCGAAGGGCGTCGCGAGCGCGGTGAGGACGCCGCTCAGGCGTACGGTCATGGTCAGTCTCCCTGTGCGGTGGTGCAGTTCGGGGGTTTCTACGGCGTGGGTCCTGCGGCGTCGGTCCTACGGCGTGGGGGCGAGGTCGGCGCGGTGGTGGTGGGGGTGATGGTGGCGGTAACCGCAGCCGGGGTGGTCGTCCCGCAGACGTGTGACGCCGGGGCCGTAGAGCTTCTCCCGCAGCGTCGAGCCCTCGTACTCGCTCCACATCGTGCCGCGACGCTGCAGTTCGGGGACCACGAGTTCGATGAAGTCGGCGACGTCCTGGTACTTCACGGCGTGCGCCAGGTTGAAGCCGTCGACGCCGGTCTCGTCCATCCACCGGGTCAGCTCGTCGGCGACCGTCGTCGGCGAGCCCACGATCGTCGGCCCGGTGCCGCCGATGCCGACGTACTCGGCGATGTCACGAGGAGTCCATTCCTTGTCGGGGTCCATCCTGGAGAACAGATCGACCATGGTCTGGCCCGCGTTGGTCCTGACGTGCCGGAGCGGGACGTCAGGATCGAACTGGGACATGTCCAGGCCGCTCCAGCCGCTGTAGCGGGCCATCGCCCCCGTGTAGCTCACCAGTCGGCGATAGGAGTCGTTCTTCTCCCGGGCCAGTTCGTCGGTGGGCGCGCACACGACGTTCAGCAGTTGCAGCACCTTCACGCTCCGCGGGTCCCGGCCGGCCTCCGCCGCCAGCGACCGCAGGGTGTCGACCTGCCGCTTCAGCGCCCCTTCGGACAGGGCGTTGACGAACACGCCCTCCGCGCTCGCCGCGGCGAGCCGGAGCCCCTTGGCGGAGCCGCCCGCCTGGAAGATCACCGGGGTGCGCTGGGGAGAGGGCTCGAACATGGCGAGGCCCGGTACGTCGAAGTAGCGGCCGTGGTGGTCGATGGCATGGACCCGAGAGGGATCGACGTACACACCCCGCTCGAGGTCGCGCACCACGGCGTCGTCCTGCCAGGAGCCCTCCCACAGCTTGAGACACACCTCGAGATGCTCCGCCGCCATGTCGTACCGCTCGTCGTGCGGCGCCTGCCGGCCGGTTCCGAGATTGCGGGCGGCGCTCTCGGCGTACGACGTCACCAGGTTCCACCCCACCCGACCGCCGGTGAGATGGTCGAGGGTGGCGAATCTGCGGGCCAGCGCGTAGGGGTGCTCGTACGCCGTCGAACCCGTCAGCCCGAACCCGATGTGCTCGGTGACGCTCGCCATCGCCGACACGACCAGGAACGGATCGTTCGCCGGAATCTGTGCGACGTCGGCCAGCGCCGCGTCGGGGCTGCCCTCGAAGATGTCGTGGTACCCGGCGTTGTCCGCGAAGAAGATCCCGTCGAACCGGGCTTCCTCGATCAGCCGCGCGTAGTCCGTCCAGTACGTCAGGTCCTTGTAGCGCGCGCCCTGATCCTGCGGATGCCGCCACAGGCCCGCCGACAAGTGCGCCGGTCCCTGGAAGTCGAAGGCGAACAACCGCATGCGTCGAGAAGACATCGTCCATCTCCCTTGTCGTAGTGACGGACCGGCTCTCAGGCGGCGCTGGGTTCCCGGTGGCCGCCGAGGCGGCCCTTGTGGAACACCAGGGGATCACCCAGCCCGATGTCCATCCGCAGCACCCGCGCGACGACGATGACATGGTCACCGCCGTCGAACTCCTGCGTGAGATCACAGTCGATCCAGGCGTGCGCGCCCGCGATCCGGGGGGTGCCGACGTCGGAGAGCTCCCACGCGACCTCGGCGAACTTGTCGGGCTCCTTGCTCGACAGGGCCCGGCACACCGGCTCCTGCCCGGCGGCCAGGACGCTCGCGCACACCCGGCCCGCCGCACGCAGCTTGGGCCAGCTGATCGACGACCGCGCCACGCTGAAAGTGACCAGTGGCGGCTCCAGCGACAGCGACTGAAACGTTCCGACCACCAGACCGTGGGGGTGCGGCGCGCCCTGGGCCAGGCCGGCCAGGGCGACGACACCGGTCGGCAGATGACCCATGACGTTGCGGAAGTGCGCCTGGTCGATCATCGCGGCCATATCAGGCTCCTCAGACAAGAGAGCGACCGTTCATATAATGAACACTTAGTTCACTAGTTTTGACTCATGGTGGGGCGGGTGGGCACCCCTGTCAAGAGAGGGGGTACCCACGGCACGACCGGCGATACCGCAATCACACCCCGCCCACCTGCCCTGCCAGCACTGGGAACCATCCGGGAAAGACCGTGCACAGGGGCGTGGAATCAGTTTCGACACGCACCTTGACGCCCCCTGAGGCCCGTGCCACACTTCGGAAAATTCGATCGAGACGTTCACTATCTGAACACCTCATAGGGCTGGTTCTGAAGTCTCGACCATCAATGGGAGGTGTCCCATGAACTTCACGACCGGCGACGGGAGTCCCGTATGAACGCGATCGTTGCCCGTGAGACGTACAAGGTCTTCGGCAAACGCGCCGACCGTGGGGTCGCACGACTGCGCGAGGGCGCGACGCGCGAGGAACTCCGCGCGGACGGCATCACCGCGGCCGTGATCGACGCGTCCTTCGAGGTGCGGGAGGGCGAGATCTTCGTCGTCATGGGGCTGTCCGGCTCCGGCAAGTCGACGCTGATCCGCATGGTCAACGGCCTGCTGGAGCCGACCGCGGGCGAACTGCTCGTGTACGGCGAGGACGTCGTCACGATGAACCAGCAGCAGTTGCGCCGCATGCGCCGCGAAAAGGTCAGCATGGTCTTCCAGCACTTCGCGCTGTTCCCGCACCGCACGGTGGGCGAGAACGCCGCCTACGGTCTGGCGGTCCAGGGGACCGCGAAGGACGAGCAGGAGCGGCGCGCCAAGGAAGCGCTGCGCCTGGTGGGGCTGAAGGGATGGGAGGACTCGCTCCCGGGACAGCTGTCCGGCGGTATGCGCCAGCGCGTCGGCCTGGCGAGGGCGCTCGCAGCGGGTACCGACATCCTGCTGATGGACGAGGCGTTCAGCGCCCTCGACCCCCTGATCAAGCGGGAGATGCAGGACCAGCTGATTGAGCTCCAGCACAAGCTGGGCAAGACCATCCTCTTCATCACGCACGACCTGAACGAGGCGATGCGCCTCGGGGACCGGATCGCGATGATGCGCGACGGCCGGATCGTCCAGGTCGGCACGGCGGAACAGATCCTCAACAACCCGGCCAACGAGTTCGTCGCCCAGTTCGTCCTGGACGTCGACCGCACACGGGTACTGACCGCCGGCGCGGTCATGACCCCGCCGGTGGCCCTCGTCGGTTCCGAGCAGGGCCCCCGGTCCGTCCAGAAACTGATGAGTGATCACCAGACCGCGCGGCTCTTCGTGGTCGACCGCGAGAAGCGGCTGTGCGGCGCGGTCGACGAAGAGGCGATCGTACGGGCCGTCCGGGACGGCGACGAGACCCTCGACGGCGCGCTGGACGACCAGGTGGTCAGCGTGCCCGAGAACGCCCGCCTCTCCGACCTGCTGGCGCTGAGCGCGGACACCCCCAAGGCGCTGGCCGTCGTGGACGACGAACGCCGGGTGGTGGGCGTCCTGGCCAGAGTCACGCTGCTGAACGCGCTGAGCCGGCGCGGCGGCGAGAGCCGTGCCCCCGAAACACAGAACCTCCCGACCGATCACGCCCGAGCCGAGGTGGGTGCGCGATGACCTCGCTGTCACTGATCGACGTCCCCAAGATCCCCGTAGGGGACGCGCTCCAGGACTTCTTCGACTGGCTCACCGCCCATGGCGGAGGGTTCTTCGACTCGGTGAGCAATGTCGTCGGCTCCGCCGTCGACGGCATCGTCAATCTGCTCGAAGCTCCCGACCCCGTCGTGCTCGCGCTCGTCTTCGCTCTGACCGGGTGGCTGCTGAAGGGCTGGAGGTTCGCCGGAGTCGCGCTGCTCGGGCTGCTGCTCGTCATCAGCATGGGCCAGTGGGAAGCGGCGATGCAGACGCTGGGGCTCGTGCTGGTCTCCACCCTGGTGGCCGTGGTGATCGCGATCCCCACCGGGGTGCTGGCGGCGCGGAAGCGGTGGGCGAGCGCGGCGCTCAGGCCGGTCATGGACCTGATGCAGACGATGCCCGCGTTCGTCTGGCTGGTGCCCGTCGTCACGCTCTTCAGCATCGGCGTCGTCCCTGCCGTCATCGCGACGATCATCTTCGCGCTGCCGCCTGGCGTCCGGCTCACCGAGCTGGGGATCCGGAACGTGGACGAGGAGGTCGTCGAGGCGGCCCACGCGTTCGGTTCCACGCCCCGCCAGACCCTGTTCGGCGTGCAACTGCCGCTGGCGCTCCCGACGATCATGGCGGGCGTCAACCAGGTCATCATGATGTCCCTCTCCATGGCCGTGATCTCCGGTCTCGTCGGAGCCGAGGGCCTGGGCGGTCAGGTGACCACCGCCATCTCGACGCTGAACCTCGGTCTCGGCTTCGAGGCAGGTATCTCGGTGGTGATCCTCGCCATCTACCTGGACCGGGTCACCGCCGCCATCAGCCAGGGCAACGGCGGCAGGAGGCGCGGTCTCCGGATCCGCAGGCCGCGGCCGCCGGCTCCGGAACAAGAGGACCACGAGGAACACGGGGGCTCCGGCCCCGAGGCCTCCCCTCTCGACGGCTCCACCCCGGCGGACTCCACCCCCGCTCTTCAGCGATCCGGCACGTGAAAGGAACGAAGGACATGGCAAAGCGACCCAGAGCCCTCTCGATGCGGCTCGGTATCGCCGTGACGGCGCTGTCCCTGGCCGCCGCCGGCTGTGCGGGCAGCAGCAGCGCCGCCGGTGGCGACGACAAGACCATCACCATCGGGGTGATCCCGGGCTGGACCGACGAGACGGGCACCGCGGCGCTGCTCGAGAACGTCCTGGAGGCCAAGGGCTACACCGTCAAGATCACGAAACTCAGCGACGCCGCCCCGATGTACACGGCCCTCGGGAACGGGGACATCGACCTGATCTCCTCCGCCTGGCCGGAGCGCACGCACAAGGCCTACATGGACAAGTACGGCGCCAAGATCGAGGACATCGGCACGTACTACAACGACGCGGGGCTCTTCCTCGCGGTGCCCACGTACTCCGACACCAAGTCCCTCGCCGACCTGTCGAGCCACGCCTCGGAGTTCGGCGGCAAGATCACCGGTATCGAGCCGGGCGCCGGACTGACGAAGACGACCCAGGACGCCGTCATGCCCGCGTACGGGCTCGACGGGAAGTTCAAGCTGGTGACCTCCTCGACGACCGCGATGCTCACCGAGCTGAAGAAGGCGACGACGGCGAAGAAGCCCATCGTGGTGACGCTGTGGAAGCCGTACTGGGCCAACCAGGCCTTCCCGGTGCGGCCCCTGGAGGACCCGAAGGGGGCGTTCGGGCAGCCGGAGGGTCTGCACACCCTCGCCCGCGACGGATTCTCCGAGGACTTCCCGCAGGTCGCCGAAATGATCAAAAACTTCAAGCTGGACGACGCCCAGTACGGCAGCCTGGAGGACACCGTGGTCAACGAGTTCGGCGAGGGCAAGGAGCCGGAGGCCGTCAAGGCATGGCTCACGAAGAACCCGACGTACGCCCCGGCCCTGGAGAAGTACCTGACCAAGTGACCCGGCGGCTCCCGTACGACAGGCCCCGGAAGGCCCCGTGCGGCGCCCCTCCTCACGGCTCACACCGCCTGGGCGTTCACTATCTGAACGCCCAGGCGGTAAAGTCGTGGGTGAGGTCGCGCCGCATGCGCACGCGCGGCGCCACAGAGACGAAGGGGCCGCATGACCGACGCATCCTCACCGACGGAGCTGACCAACAAGTCGGTGACCAAAGCCGTCCGCCTGCTGCGCGAACTGGCCGCCCAGCCGCGCTCCGGCGCCACCGTCAGCGCCCTGGCGAAGGCCGCGGAGATCTCCCGGCCCACGGCGTTCCGCCTGCTGAACAGTCTGGAGCGGAACGGCTTCGTCGACCGTGTCGACCACAACTACATCCTCGGCTGGGAGCTGGCCCGGCTCGGTCGTCTCGCGGACCCGTACGCGGGTCTGGTGGCCCGGGTGCAGCCGCTGCTCCAGGAACTGGCCGACAAGTGCAACGAGACGGTCACCCTGTCGGTGCCGAACCTCCAGGACGGCATCGACCTCATCGCCGAGGCGGCCGGATCGCAGCTGATCGGCCTCTCGGCGCAGAACATGATCGGTCAGCGCTGGCCGCTGCACGCGAGCTCCACCGGCAAGATCCTGCTCGCGGAGATGCCGGCGGAGAAGGTGAAGGCGCTGCTGCCGGAGAAGCTGGAGTCCTACGCCTCGAACACCATCACCGATCGCGCGGCCCTGCTGAAGGAACTCCAGCAGGTGCGTGAGCAGGGCTTCAGCGTCATCGACAACGAGCTCGAGGAAGGGCTGCTGTCGCTCTCGCGTCCGATCCGGGACTCGTCCGGGGTGCTGGTCGCGGTCATGTCCCTCAACGGGCCCCGCTATCGGTTCGGCCGGGTCCGGATCCCCGAGGCGCTCCAGCAGATGCAGGCGACCGTCGACCGTATCGTCGAAGTGTTCTGGCAGGACTCCGCCGGCGACGACTGAGCAGGCCGACCAGCTCCTCCCCCAGACGGCCGACGCGCCGCGTGCCTGTTCCTTCAGGCACGCGGCGCGTCGGTGTCACTGCCCCGCCGACCGCCTCAGCGGGCGTGGTGATGCATGACGTGCTTGGTCCGCGAGTAGTCGTCGAGCGCGTAGACGGACAGGTCGCGGCCGTAGCCGGAGCCCTTGAAGCCGGCCCAGGGCATCTCGTTGGCGAGCACGAGGTGGGCGTTCACCCAGACCGTGCCGAAGTCGAGGCGGTCGGGGAGGTCCAGGCCGCGTCGGGAGTTCTCCGTCCAGACGGAGGCCGACAGGCCGTACGGCGTGTCGTTGGCCCGGGTGATGGCGGCGGCCTCGTCGCTGAAGGTCTCGACGGTGACGACCGGGCCGAAGATCTCCTCACGGGCACACTCGGCGCCCTCCGGTACGTCGACCAGGACGGTGGGCGCCACGAAGAAGCCGGGGCCCTCGGCCGGGGCTCCTCCGACGGCCGCCCGGATGCCCTCGGCGCGGGCCCGCTCCAGGTAGCCGGTGACCCGGTCGAAGTGCGCCTTCGAGACGAGCGGACCGATCTCCACCTCCTCCCCGGCGGTCGGTTCACCGACGACGAAGGTCTCGACCTGCTCGACCAGGAGCCGTACGAACTCCTCCGCGACGGACTCGTGCACCAGAACACGGCAGCCGGCCCCGCACTCCTGGCCCGAGTTCCAGTAGCCCGCCACCCGCAGCGACTCCGCGGCCCCGGCCAGATCCGCGTCCTCGAAGATGACGACGGGTGCCTTGCCGCCCAGTTCGAGGTGGACGCGCTTGAGGGAGTCCGCGGCGGTGCGGGCGACCGCGCGGCCGCTGCCGACGCTTCCGGTGAGCGCGATCATGTCGACATCGGGGTGTTCGGCGAGGCGCTGGCCGACGGTCGGGCCGTCGCCGGTGACGACGTTGAAGACGCCCGCGGGGAGCAGGTCGGCGACAAGTTCGGCGAACTTGAGGGTCGTCAGGGGAGTCTGCTCCGACGGCTTGAGCACACAGGTGTTGCCGGCGGCGAGGATGGGGGCGATCTTCCAGACCGCCATCAGCAGCGGGTAGTTCCACGGTGTCACGACGCCGATCACGCCCAGGGGTTCGCGGCGGATGACCGACAGGTGGTCGGCGGCGTAGTCCCCGGACGCGGCCGCGGTGAGGGAGCGGCAGGCGCCCGCCATGAAGCGGAAGGTGTCGACGCTCTGCGCGACGTCGTCGCGGGAGACCATGAGCGGCTTGCCGGTGTTCGCCGACTCCAGCCGGGCGAGCGTCTCCGCATGCTCCTCGATCCGGTCGGCGATGCGGTGGAGGACTTCGGAGCGCTCCTTGGGGACGGTGCGGCCCCAGGTCGCCCGGGCGGCGAGGGCCGCCGCGACCGCGAGGTCCACGTCCTCCGCGGAGCCCTCGGAGACCTGCGCGAACAGCGTGCCGTCGCAGGGGTTGACGACGTCCATCGTCCGACCGGACTTGCCGGGCCGGAAGCCGCCGTCGATGAAGTGTTCCGAGGGGGCCAGATCGCCCGTGGTGACGACGGGGGAGCCGTCGCCGCGGCGGATCCGGGCCTGGATCGGGGATTCTGAGTGGGCCATCTGTGCCTCCGCAGCCGCTAAAAGATTTACACTTAATTTTTATAGTTTGGTGATGCGATACGGGCCTGTCAAGCACGCTCCACCCCGTAACCTTGGGGCGTGGCACAAGAGACCGAAGACGCGGAAACCGCTCCGAGCACCGGATCCCTCGGGTTCGCCGCTCTCCTGGGCTCTGCCGAACCCGAGGGGTTCAGCCGTGCCGACCAGGCGGCGCACCAGCTCGAGACGGCCATCACGGTCGGCCTGCTCAGGGGCGGCGAACGCCTGCCGTCCGAACCCGAGCTCGCGAGCCGGCTCGGGATCTCCACGATCACGCTGCGGCAGGCGCTGGCCTCGCTGCGCTCCCGGGGCATCATCACGACCAAACGCGGCCGGGGCGGCGGGAGCATCGTGTCGGACGGCGCCGTCCGGTCGCCGGAGGACCTCGTGCGGCGGCTGCGCGCCACGAGCACGGAGGAGCTGCGCGACCTCGGTGACGTCTCCGGGGCCGTGGCGTCCGCGTCGGCCCGGCTGGCCGCCCTGCGCGCCGACGAGCAGGACGTGCAACGGCTGCTCAGTCTCGCCGAGGAGTTCCGCGGCGCCTCGGACCTGGCCGCCCTGCGACGGACCGACAGCCGCTTCCACATCGCGCTCGGCGTCGCGGCGCAGTCGCGCCGGCTCACCTCGGCGACCGTCCAGGTCCAGGGAGAGTTCGCGCCGCTGCTGTGGGCCCCCGCCGCGCATCTCGCGCACGCGCGCACGGCCGCCGACGAACACGAGCGCATCGTGGAGGCCATCGCCGCGGGCGACGCCGAGCGCGCCCACGCCCTCGCCATCGTCCACAGCGAGCGGGACACCGAGGCCGTCGTGGACGCCCACCTGGACCTGCTGCTGACGGAACCGGCCGACCGCTGAGGAGGACGCGGCCGGCCGGGCCCCGAGCGGTCCCGGCAGGGTCTGTTGGGCGAGGTGCTGGCGGTGGCCGCCGCCCACCCGCACTCGGCGGAGCGAGAGGTGCCCCGGCGGCAACCTGGTCGACCGCCACCGCACCCCGGTGAGGTCCACGTCCGTCACATCCGCTCCGGCTGCGCCACGGCGACGTTCCCGCGCCTTGCCATGGCACAGGCTCTCACCGGCGGATACGGGTCATCCTGGGGTCGAACAGCGGCTCTTCGGCGACCGTGGCGGGCAGCCGCTCGCCGAAGTAGCCGACCTCCACGGCCGTACCGGGCGAGGCCGCGGCCCGGGGCAGCCATGCGTAGGCGAGGGAGCGGCCGATCGTGTAGCCGTAGGCCGCGCTGGTGACGTACCCGACGGGCTCGCCGTCGACGAACACCGGCTCCTTGCCCATGACCACGGCCCGCGCGTCGTCCAGCAGCAACGGCACGAGCCGGCGCGTCACGGTCTCCTCGCTGATTCCGGCCAGGGCCTCGCGGCCGAGGAAGTCTCCCTTCTGCATGCGCACCGCGAAACCCAGCCCCGCCTCGTACGGGTTGTGCTCCGCCGTCAGGTCGGCGCCCCAGGAGCGGTACCCCTTCTCCAGCCGCAGGCTGTTGAAGGCGCTGCGCCCCGCGGCGATGACGCCGAGCCCCTGGCCCGCCTGCCAGAGGGTGTCCCACAGCTTCGCGCCCTGGTCTGCCGTGGTGTAGAGCTCCCAGCCGAGTTCACCGACGTAGGACAGGCGCATCGCGGTGACGGGGACCTCGCCGAGGTGGGCGTGCCTGGCCTTGAAGTATCCGAATCCCCGGTGGGAGAAGTCGGTTGCGGTGAGGGGCTGGACGAGGTCGCGGGCGAGCGGGCCCCAGACGCCGATGCAGCAGGTTCCTGCGGTGATGTCGCGTACCTGCACCGAACCGTCGGCGGGCAGGTGACGGGTCAGCCAGTCCAGGTCCAGCGGGCCGTTCGCGCCGATCTGGAAGCGCCGGTCGCCGACGATGGCGACGGTGAGGTCGCTGCGCACTCCGCCGGTCTCGTCCAGCAGCAGGGTGTAGACGACTGTGCCGACCGGCTTGTCGAGCTGGTTCGTCGTCAGGTACTGGAGGAAGTCCAGGGCGCCCGGGCCCGTGACCTCCAATCTCTTGAGCGCGGTCATGTCGTAGAGCGCGACTCGTTCGCGCGTCACGAGGGCTTCGGCACCGGCGATCGGGGACCAGTGGCGAGAGGCCCACTCGCCCCGGCCCGGAACGCCCTCGACCTGCGGCAGGTCCCGGTTGGCCTCGTACCAGTGCGGGCGCTCCCAGCCGGACGCCTCCAAGAAGACCGCGCCCAGCTCGCGCTGGCGCTCGTGGAAGGGGCTCAGCCGGAGCCGGCGGGGCGCCTCCACCGGCTGGAGGGGGTGCAGGATGTCGTAGACCTCGACGAAGTTCCGGCATGAGCGTTGCTGGACGTACGACGGCGTCAGCTGGTGCTCCTCGAACCGGTTGAGGTCGCACTCGTGGACGTCGGTGCGCGGAGTGCCCTCGATCAGCCACTCGGCCATCGCCCGCGCCACCCCGGCGGAGTGGGTCACCCACACCGCCTCGGCAACCCAGAAGCCCTTCAGCCCGGCGGCCTCGCCCATGAGCGGCATACCGTCGGCGGTGAAGGAGAAGATGCCGTTGAAGCCCTCCTCCACCTTGGTCTCGTTCAGCGCGGGCAGCAGCTGCCGGGAGTCGGCCCAGGCCGCGGTGAAGTCCTCCTCGGTGAAGGCGAGTTTGGAGGGCTGGTCCGCCGAGTCGCGGGGGTGCTCGACCTCGTCCACGCGGACCGGCATCGGCCGGTGCGCATAGGAGCCGATGCCGATGCGGTCCACGTGCTCGCGGAAGTAGAGGTCGCGGTCCTGGTGGCGCAGGATGGGCCGGGAGGCCTCCAGAGCCTCGGAGTTGAGGCCGACCAGGGCCGGCACGGGCGTGGTCCGCACGTACTGGTGGGCCAGCGGGACCAGCGGGATGCTCACCCCGGCCATCCGGCCGATCTTCGGCCCCCAGAAACCGGCGCAGGAGACCACGACGTCGGCGGGGAAGGTTCCCTGGTCGGTGACGACGCCGGTGACCCGGTCGCCCGCGGTCTCGATACCGGTGACGGTGTGGTGCGGCAGGAACCGCGCGCCTCGCTCCCCTGCCCGCCGGGCCTGGGCCTCGGCGGCGCGCAGGGCCTTCGCCAGGCCGTCGCTCGGGATGTGGAAGCCACCGAGGATCCGCTCCCGGTCGAGCAGCGGATGCGTCTCGACCGCCTCCTCGGGCGTCAGCAGCCGGCCGGCGACGCCCCACGAGGTGAGCCAGCCGTGCCGGCGTTCCAGCTCGGCCAGGCGCTCGGGCGTGGTGGCCACTTCCAGGCCGCCGATCTGGCGGAAGCACCACTGCCCGTCGAGGGTCAGCCCGGTGTACTTGCGGACCGTGTAGGAGGCGAACTCCGTCATCGTCTTCGACGGGCTCGCCTGGAAGACGAGTCCGGGGGCGTGCGAGCTGGACCCGCCGGTGGCGAAGAGGGGGCCCTGCTCCAGCACGGTGACATCGGTCCATCCTCGTTCAGTGAGTTCGTCGCTGAGCGCGCACCCGACGATGCCTGCTCCGATGACGACCACTCTGGGCTGCGCTGCCATGGCAGGTTCTCCAGTTCCTCGCGGCGGCGGTCCAACGAGGGTTTAACATATAGAATTAAATGTTAATCATCAAGACCTCTTGACGGCCGACCCAGCCACACCTACAACTGATATACCAGTCGTAGGCTCAAGGCCGAGTGCTGAGGAGACAGCCATGAGCACCCCGTTCGTCCTGACCCTGAGCTGCCCCCAGCGCCCGGGCATCGTCAACGCCGTGACGGGCTTCCTCGTCCGCCACGGCTGCGACATCACCGAGCACCAGCAGTTCGACGACCCCGACCACGGCCGGGTCTTCCTGCGCACCGGCTTCACGAGCACCGACGCGACGATCACCCTGAACGGGCTGAAGGAGGAGTTCGGGGCGATCGCGGACACCTACGGGATGCAGTGGGAGCTGCGGGACGCCACGGCGAAGGTCCGTGTCCTGGTGATGGTGTCGAAGTTCGACCACTGCCTGGCGGATCTGCTCTACCGCTGGCGCAGCGGCACGCTCGACGCCGAGCTCGCCCTCGTCGTCTCCAACCACCCCGATCTGAAGCCCCTGGCGGACGCGGCCGGCCTCCCCTTCGTGCACGTCCCGGTCACCGCCGCGACCAAGCAGCAGGCGGAGGCCCGGCTGCTGGAACTCG